>NZ_JBOFLP010000346.1:0-6178 GCF_051657925.1 Chroococcidiopsis sp. | reverse complement strand
GGGGCAGAGGGGCAGAGGGGCAGAGGAGAATAATGACAAATGACAAGTGACCACTTCATCCCTTGGGGGGTGTCTATGTGGGGCGATCGCTCGATAAGCTACCTTAGGGAGGCGATCCAATATACCTCGGTTATCGATTCAAAGATCTTGAAGATCCCCCAACCCCATTAAAAAGGGGGTTTTGTTCCTCTGCTTAAAAAGCGGGGCTTTGTTTCCCATTAAAAAGCGGGGCTTTGTTCCCCCCTTGAAAAGGGGGATTAGGGAGGATTGTACGTTAACCAAAAAGTATTGGGACGATCCAGACTAAATTCAATTTTTGTGTAACTATGCCGCAGTTAGAAGCTGTCGTTGCTGATGTCAACGATTTGCAAAATGGGGAAATGCGACAAGTCTCTGTTGGTGAGACTGATGTGCTACTAGTGCGTCTAGCAGATAAGTATTACGCGCTGGGGGCATATTGTACCCACTATCAAGCACCGCTAGCAGAAGGGGTATTGTGTGAAAACCATGTTGTTTGTCCCTGGCACAATGCATACTTCGATTTGACTACAGGCGAACAGCAAGAACCTCCAGGCTTGGATTCTCTACAAAAATATGGAGTCAAAATAGAAGGCGATCGCATAATTGTTAGTATTCCAGAAAATGGTGCTGGGCGCAGGCAGCCGCATATGGCTGAGTATAACCCTGAAGATAAACGCACGTTTGTCATTTTAGGTGCAGGGGCAGCAGGGGCGCACGCCGCCGAGACATTAAGAGTGGCGGGTTATCAGGGACGAATCGTGATGGTGACGCAGGATGACCGATTGCCATACGATCGCACTTGGTTGAGTAAGGATTACTTGACAGGTAAAGTTACGACGGACGACATGCCACTGCGATCGGCTCAATTCTACCAAGATTGCCACATTGAAGTCTGGCTGAATAAACAGGTAGTGCAAGTTGATGTCAATGGTAAGTTAATTTCTTTTGCCAATGGCGATCCACTGCAATACGATGCCTTACTGTTAGCCACAGGTGGTAAGCCACGCCAACTTAACGTTCCTGGTAGCGACTTGCAAAATATCTTTACCATTCGCAGCTTTGCCGATACCGATCGCATTTTAGCGGCAGCAGATAAGGCAAAACGGGCTGTCGTTATCGGGTCTAGCTTTATTGGCATGGAAGCCGCTTCTGGATTAACTCAACGGGGTTTAGAGGTGACGGTAGTATCCCCCTCTACGTTGCCTTTTGAGAAAATTCTAGGGGCAGAAATTGGCAAGCTATTTCAACAAGTTCATGAAGAAAATGGCGTGAAGTTCCATCTGGGAAGAAAAGCGACTCAGATTGAAGGCAATGGCAAAGTTGAAGCCGTAGTGTTAGATAATGGCGATCGCTTGGATGCCGATTTAGTCGTAGTAGGAATTGGCGTTCAACCTGTCACTGAGTTTTTGCAAGGGTTGGAGTTACACCCGAAGGATGGAAGCGTCCAAGTCAATGAGTATTTGCAAGCTGCTGATGGCGTTTATGCTGCGGGTGACATTGCAAGGTATCCAGATTGGCGGACGCAAGAACCCACGCGAATCGAACATTGGCGGGTTGCGGCACAACACGGGCGCATTGCTGCTTACAATATGGCAGGACAGCAGGTGAAGTATCGCGGCGTACCGATTTTTTGGACGATGCAATTTCAATTTCCCCTCCGTTATGTCGGACACGCCGAACAGTGGGATGAAATTATCTTTCAGGGTGACTTACAACAGCGAGAGTTTATGGCATTTTACGTCCAAGGCGATCGCGTTTTAGCTGCTGCGGCAAGTCAAAGGGATACGGAGGCTGCTGCAATTGTAGAATTAATGCGCTTAGATCGAATGCCTGCCCCAGATGAATTACGCCGTCCCAATTTAGATTTGGTGGGAATGTTGAAATTGTAGGATTTGACTTTATAACTTTTAACTTGTGACTTGCTTATAGGGATGAAAATTTCTTCCCCCGACTCCCGACTCCCGACTCCCGACTCCCGTTTTCATAGTCGAGTTTCCGCTTGGCTGTTTGTCCCAACGCTATATTTTGCCGAGGGTGTTCCTTACGTCATCATCAATAATGTTTCTGTAATTTTTTACAAGCAATTAGGTGTAGACAATACTCAAATTGCCTTTTGGACGAGTTTTTTGTACTTGCCTTGGGTATTAAAGATGTTTTGGGGACCAATTGTAGATGGTTACGCCACTAAAAGAAAGTGGACGATCTACACTCAATTGGGTATGACTATCTGCTTATTAAGTTTAGCTTACTCGTTTCAAGTTTCCAACTTCTTTTTAGTTTCTCTACTAATTTTAGGAATTGGAGCATTCATTTCAGCCACACATGATATTGCTGCTGACGGTTTTTATATGTTAGCTCTCGAACGAGATGCACAAGCATTTTTTGTTGGTATTCGCTCGACATTTTACAGATTTGCCACAATTTTCGCTGCTGGAATTGTTGTCTTTTTGGCAGGACAATTAGAGCTGGAATTGGAAGATATTGCTTTAAGTTGGACGATCGCGATCGCGCTATCGTCTGTCATCTTTGCTGCGATCGTTATTTTTCACTGGTTTCTTTTACCTCTCCCTACTAATGATATAGAGCAAAAAGTCTCAGTCAAGACAATTTTTAGCTTTTACAATCAAGCTGTGCAGTCTTACTTCAGTCAAGCAAAAATTCTGGCAGTTCTGGCTTTTATTCTCTTTTACAGATTTGGAGAGGGAATGTTAGTGAAAATATCTGCTCCTTTTTTGTTGGATGAAACTACTGTTGGGGGGTTAGGGCTTTCTACTTCAGATGTGGGATTAGCTTACGGAACTATCGGAACTTTTGCCTTGGTGTTAGGTGGAGTCATTGGTGGCATATTAATTGCTGAATTTGAGCTTAAAAAAATAATTTGGTGGATGGCGATCGCTCTGAATTTGCCTAACTTATTTTATGTTTATATGGCTTACACTCAGCCCGCGATTACATTAGTTTATGTATTAGTAGCTATAGAACAATTTGGTTATGGATTGGGAATGGCAGCTTATAGCGTTTATTTAATTTATATTGCCAAGGAAGAATACAAAACCTCTCATTTTGCTATTTCTACAGGCATTATGGCTTTAGGAATGATGTTACCTGGATTCATCAGCGGCTATCTTCAACAAGTTTTAGGCTATCCCGTATTTTTTATTTTGGTCTGCTTGCTAGCGATCCCAGGAATATTCACCCTTTATTTTATTCCTCTAGATTTAGAGAATTGTGATGAATAATACTAAAAAAAATCAATCTAAATATAAATTAGCAATTTGGGCTATAACTCTTGAGATGGATGTTGATAAAAATGTTCATACATTACTGTTTTTATAGTCATCGTCGTATAGAGTTACATGCTTACCTCACCCCAAGCCCTAAATCATATTTTCTTTTGTCCAGAAGAGTCTAATTTTTATTCACATTGTGTAGAAACTTTGGTTTTAAATAATTGTTCTAATTCAGAATCTATAATAGAATTTGGTTCTGGCGATGGTAGTCCTGTAATTCAGTCACTGCTAAGAACAAATTTCAACGGAATCGTACATGGATTTGAGTTAAATAATTTGGCTTGTCAAGAGGCAAATTCAAAGGTTGAAGCATACGAACTCAGCGACAAGTATAAAGTAGATAATCGCTGCTTTTTTGATGCCACTAAACCACATGCTAAATACTTGATTTCAAACCCACCTTATTTACCAGCACTGGATAACAAGCTTTTGCAGCCTTTATTACATGGCGGGTTAGAAGGAATTACAATTACTCAAAAGCTGTTGACGTTAAATTACGAAAATGTCTTGGTTATGGTTTCTAGTTATTCTAATCCGGTCGGATTAATTAACTATGCGATCGCCCAAGGATACTCTGTTAGCAATTTCATGATTTCACCTCTAAGGTTTGGCTATTATAGCTCCGAGCAAAAAGTTAAGAACCGAATTCAAGAGCTACAAAAGGATAACAGAGCGTTTTGTTCGGGAAATATCTATCTTTTAGCAGGTGTTTTATTTGCCAAAAAACGTGGCTGCAAAGTCGATTTATCTACAGAATTTTCTCGGTTGATGACTTGTTTGTAATTGCAAGATATCTCGGAGATCCCCCCAACCCCCCTTCAAAAGGGGGGCTTTGCTCGCCCGTTTTAAAAGCAGTAGGGGGGAGCTAGTCTTCACTAATTTTGCTCTGCTTCCCGCACCGATCGCGTTACAGCTGCACCTGCGCGATCGCTCAAAAACTTTTGCTGGTCGTAGCCTAACACCATTTCCCATGCATCATGAGGATATTGAGATATGAGTGGTAAGGCAACGTCATCTAACATCCAGCGACCGTGCAATTCATCTACCTTGATATGCAGATCCCAATAGCTCATAGCGTTTGTTGATAGTCCCAGCCGTTCGCCAGCAGCTCGGTAGTTGCGAAACCCAGCTGGTACGGAAAGCTCTCCGTAAAGCAATCCGCCGATGTAACGCAGGAAGTAGCGCTTGCGTTCGGTAAGCAAGAAACTATGATTGATGTTTGCTAGCACCTCCCAAGGTACGAGATCGAAATATGCCTCTGGTTGAGTTTGCATTTCCACTGCTTCAAGCATCGTTGTAAAGTGGGAAGAGTGCTTGCGTCCCAAACGACCACCACCGTATTCTTCTACAAGCAATCGCGTCAACACCGAATGCACCTCATTCGCAACGCCTCCCAGAGTGCGGGATAGCTGGCTTGCTTCTACTAATCCATCTAGAGAAGCGATCGCCAACAGACGACGGTAGCCTGCTTCACCGACGCGATCGCGAAAGTATCGAGCATCGTCAGACAATGGTGGTTCGAGATCGACAGCGACGCGATCGAGCAGTGCTTGTCTGATATCTATGCCTTGAAACGCCGCGAGATCGAATTGTCTCAGTTCCCACTGCTGCCAAACTTCCTCAATCCGATCGCGTATCTTTCTTAAGTAAGGCGATCGCTCGTTAGTGTAGCGCCGCAAATCGTCGTACCAAAATAGTTTTAGCCGATTGATGCGATAAAGTACGCGCTGGAGAAACAGATGTGCTGCATCATCACTAGATATTTTTAAATCAGCTAAATAAGCCGTCTCAATTGCCGTGGCGATCGCTTTTTCAAACTCAGTCGCGATTTGAGGCTGTGCAGTCAGCTTTCGATCTAGATCTTCCATTTCTAGCAGTTGAATAAACTGCTGTGCCTGTTCGTAGTATTGAGTGGCTGTTAGCGTTGGCGTAATCTTTGGCTCAGCGCTTGAGGTTACGATGTCGCTGTGCATTTATCTGCTTCATCCTTGAGATAACTACTAATAATTTTCAGTCATCGGTACTGCCCGATACATCTACCATTGGTTATTTAGTGAGTAGTGAAATCAGCAATTACCCATTACCCATTACCCATTAGCTGAAGCAATAAACGTCCAAGCCGCCATATACGTTCCAGCATAATTGTTGGCATAATCTGCATTGCTATCTGCCACAAACCAGTCAGGGATTTGCTTCTGCTGCCGAACTTTTTCATCCAACCCGATTTGGAGAGAGATATTTTCGTAGACAATTTTTGCCTTTGCTGCATTTAGCATATCTTCTACTAACTTTTGCAACCATTCGGCTCGAACAAACAGATTGTGCGATGGATGGTTGCCATAGGCAAAAGGCACAATAATGACCAAATATCCCTTTTCGCTTGTCAACTGACTCAAACAAAATTGAATCAGGTCTCGATCGTCTTTTTTCTCCAAAGTTTCTTTATCAACATTGTGGAATAGTAGCCCAGCTAGTACTACTGCATCAAACTTCTTATTTTCCGAAGCAAGTTCCGGTAGTAATATTGATAAATCTTTGGCAATGAATTGCTTGTTAGGATATAGGCTTAAACATTGTTCGATCGCTGCTTTACTATGATCGACTCCAACATATTCACAACGCTCTGGTAAATATTTACTCAAAGCTGCGTTGCCACATCCTAGATCTAGTACGGAAAATGACTGTTGCTGAAAAGCCTCATTGAGGAACCAAACTGAAGGGGCATACCGCGTAGCATTTTCAGAAGCCTCAAAGTAAGAATAATAGTCATCTTGAAAACGTTCTTCTTCAGAGGTTTTCCGGTCGGGTGGTAACTCTTCCCTCAATAATGCCATTGATACGCCCTAATTTACTTTAAACATTTATCT
>NZ_JBOFLP010000345.1:0-26430 GCF_051657925.1 Chroococcidiopsis sp. | reverse complement strand
CAAACATACGGTACGGGAAGTACGGGTTCTCGTCTACTCAGCGGACATCGAGAATTGCATCGAGAATTGGAACGAGCGATCGCAATTCTAAAACAAACTGAGGATGCGTTGGTGTTCAGTTCGGGATATTTGGCAAATTTAGGTACAATTGCAGCTTTAGTTGGCAAACGCGATTTAATTCTTTCAGACCAATACAATCATTCTTGTTTAAAACATGGGGCAGTACTCAGCGGCGCAACAATTATTGAGTATCCGCATGGCGATATTTTATTTTTAAAAACTCAATTAGCACAACGCGATCGCTACCGTCGTTGTTTAATTATGACTGATAGCGTTTTTAGTATGGATGGGGATTTATGCCCTCTACCAGAACTAATAGATTTAGCCGCGCAATTTAATTGTATGCTATTAATTGATGAAGCTCACGCTACCGGAGTTTTTGGTAATGGGGCTGGTTGCGTCGAACATTTCAATTTGACTGGTAGCCCGTTAATTCAAGTTGGAACGCTCAGTAAAGCTTTAGGAAGTTTAGGCGGTTATGTTGCGGGTTCAGCCGCTTTAATTGATTTTTTACGCAACCGTGCGGCAAGTTGGATTTATACCACAGCTCTTTCTCCTGCCGATACTGCAGCTGCGATCGCGGCTATTTCTATTGTACGAGAAGAACCAGAACGCAGACAGAAACTCTGGCAAAAT
The DNA here is from genome assembly GCF_051657925.1 of Chroococcidiopsis sp. NCBI lineage: Bacteria > Bacillati > Cyanobacteriota > Cyanophyceae > Chroococcidiopsidales > Chroococcidiopsidaceae > Chroococcidiopsis > Chroococcidiopsis sp. The sequence continues at coordinate 25,734 of NZ_JBOFLP010000345.1, read as the reverse complement.
ATTCAATATTTAAAACATTTAATGACTCAAGAATTACCCCAACTGAAATTATTGCCTTCTGAGTCGCCAATTTTGTGCTTGCAATTAGAAGATGCAGCCACGGCTTTAAAATTTGGTTTGCAATTGAAAGAGGCGGGAATTTTTGCGCCAGCAATTCGTCCTCCTACCGTACCGACAAGTAGAATTCGATTTTCTGTGATGGCGACTCATGAGTTGAGTCATATTGAAAAATTAGTGGAAATTTTGCGTAAGATAGATCTCAAGTTGGATTTGAAGGTATAGTTTTGTGTCGCGCAAAGGCGCATACGCGGAGCGTTCTCGAAGAGTAGGCGCAAAGAAGAACGCTAAAGTAGACAACAGATGCTTCTTCAGAATAAGCACGATTCGTCTCAGCGTATTGTTATGCTTTAACTTATAGATCCTTCCTCATAAACACACTGTTTGGATCTTCTTTATATTTGGAAAAAGGCGCACAGTTCTTAAAGCCGTATTTCTTATATAGATTGTGCGCTGGCTCAAAAAAAGGCATTGAACCAGTTTCTAAACTTATACGCCGATAACCTCGTAGCTTCGCTTCGTTCAAGATATGCTGAAGTAGCATTGATGCAATACCTTTTCCTCTACATGAAGCAGTCGTACGCATCGACTTAATTTCAGCATGGCTTGTGTCTAATTCTTTCATTGCACCACAGCCTATTAACCTACCATCATCCCACACCGTCCAAAATGTAATTTCTGGTTTTCTTAACCCTGCTAAATCTAAGGCATGTTTACTTTCAGGAGGCGAGACGGACTTCATTTCTCTGATATGTTCTTCCAGAAAATCAGCAATTTCAGATCCAGAAAGATCGTCAATCTTTATTTCCATTTATATTTCCATTTGTCTCCTTTTCTGCTGCTGCCGCGTCCGATAAGCGTATGATGGACTATTGCGAATATCTGCTTCTGCACTTGCGATCGCGCGATCTAGTAACTCATTCAATTCGTCAAACTGACGACAAACTTCTTTCAACTTCTCAACAGAGCGCTTTCTCGTTTCTGAATCGGGTATTCTAGGTTGATTGCTCATGGTAGGTTTCAATACCGTTGCTTTTAGTATAGGGCGAATGCAATTCGCGACTACACAAACAAAGTCTGGATGGTGCGCAGACTAAAGACGATTAGCTATTAGCTAACCCGCGCCGGCGGGTTTTGCCTGTGTAGCTGCGATTTCTAATCGCCAAACTCGCTGTTGTATTTTTGAATCATGTGGCATATTACCTTTAAGAGTGACTGCTTAAACTGACCGAGACAACTTTAAACTGTGAATTTTGGATTAAAATCTAAATCCAGAATCTAAAAGGAAAGTTTCAAACTCCTGATGGGTCAATCCAAAATCGTAAATCTAAAATCCAAAATCGTTTGACTCGATGGTAATTCCTCAACTACTGGCTCAAGAACTAACACTCAAACCCTTCCAGGTGCAAAACGCCCTCGAATTGATGGCGGAGGGTGCGACAATTCCATTTATCGCTCGTTACCGCAAAGAACGCACGGGAGAAATGAACGAAACCCAACTGCGGGAACTAGCTGACAGACACGCCTACCTAACAGAACTAGAAGAAAGAAAAGCAGCAATTTTAAGCGCGATCGCCTCTCAAGGTAAACTGACAGAGGAACTACAGGCAAAAATAACCGCCTGTTTGCAGAAAACTGAATTAGAAGATTTATACCTTCCCTATCGCCCCAAACGCCGCACCCGCGCTACGGCGGCGCGAGAAAAGGGATTAGAACCACTCGCCGAGTGGATTAAATCTCTCAATGTCAAAAACGCCCCCATCGTACCTTTAGAAACAGAAGCAGTAAAATATATTTCTGAGGAAAAGGGAGTTAAGTCAACCGAGGAAGCGCTTAAAGGTGCGGCTGATATCTTAGCAGAAGAAACTGCCGAAAAAGCAGAGTTACGCGCTTACATTCGCGAATATCTACTCAACGACGGGGTATTTGTCTCGCGGGTAAAGGACGACTACCCCGAAGGTACGACAAAATTTGAAATGTACCGCAACTATCAAATTCCAGTTGAAGATATCGCACCGCACAATCTACTCGCGCTATATCGCGGTGAAGCTGAAGGAATCTTGGATTTCGATCTCAGTTTTGATGAAGGGGTAGTGTTGTCCTATCTAGAGTCGCAGGAAATTCGCACGAAAAACCCCAGTTTGAGGAAATTTTACCACGATTTACTCAAAGATGGATGGACGCGATTAATGAAAGAGTCATTAATTAGTGCCGTCCGTGCTGAGAAAAAAAGCTTTGCCGATGTTGAATCAATTAAAACTTTTGAAGCAAATTTACGCGATTTATTGCTATCCAGTCCAGCCGGAATGCGTCCGACACTAGCGATCGATCCTGGGTTTCGGACGGGATGTAAGGTAGCCGTACTGTCGCAAACAGGGCAGTTTTTGGCATATCAAGCAATTTTTCCCCACCAATCAGCAGCAGCGCGATCGCAAGCAGCACAAACAATCAAGCAATTGCTGGAAAAACATCAAATTGAGTTAATTGCGATCGGTAATGGTACGGCAGGACGAGAGACGGATGAATTTATTTCAGAAGTCTTGCAGACGGTGGAACGCAAACCAATTAAAGTGATGGTAAATGAATCGGGAGCATCGATTTATTCTGCCAGTCAAGTTGCGATCGCTGAATTTCCCGAACTCGATATTACCGTGCGTGGTGCAATTAGTATTGGCAGACGCTTGCAAGATCCGCTAGCAGAATTAGTCAAAATCGATCCCAAATCAATTGGTGTGGGACAATATCAGCATGACGTAGACCAAAAACTTTTGAAGCAAAAGCTAGAGGAAACCGTAGAAAGTTGCGTGAACTACGTAGGCGTAGACCTTAATACTGCTTCGCAAGAATTATTGGGCTATGTATCTGGAATTACGACAACAATTGCCAATAACATTGTTGCCTATCGGAATGAAAACGGTGTATTTAAAAACCGCCGTCAGTTACTCAAGGTAGCCAAATTAGGACCAAAAGCCTTCGAGCAAGCTGCCGGATTTTTACGGATTCGAGGTGGAGAAAATCCTTTAGATAATACAGCCGTTCACCCAGAAAGTTATAAAATTGTGGAGGCGATCGCGAATGACTTAAACGTATCATTAACTCAAATTTCTCAAGTTGCATCTAAGCTCAAAGGAATGAATCTGAAAAAATACGTTACTGACACTGTAGGCGAACCAACATTAAGAGACATGATCGGCGAATTAGAAAAACCCGGGAGAGATCCTAGAGCTGAATTTAAATATGCTACATTTCGAGAGGATATCAAAGAAATCTCCGATCTCAAATCGGGAATGGAATTAGAAGGAATCGTCACTAACGTAGCCAACTTTGGCGCGTTTGTAGATATTGGCGTACACCAAGATGGTTTAGTTCATATTTCTCAACTAGCCGATCGCTTTGTGGACGATCCGAAAAAGTTTGTCAAGGTTGGACAAATTGTCAAAGTGCGCGTATTAGAAATTGACGTGCAAAGAAAACGAATTGGGTTGTCAATGAAGTTAAATAAATAAAACGTAGGGGCGGGTCGATTGAGAAACTGCAAGTCTGCCAAATATTGTTGGTAAACCCGTCCCTACAATTACACGTTCAAACCAATAAAATCAAATTTAAATTACTCGTTCGCCTTAATTTGGCTAACGATCTCCCTTAATGTTTCATCCACTACTTCATGCGCGACTTGACAAGTTCCAGCGTTGGCATGACCACCACCACCATACTTTAACATCAACTCGCCAATATTAACTTGAGAACTGCGATCGAAAATCGATTTGCCAACTGCAAACACTGTATTTTGTTGCTTCAAACCCCACATGACATGAATTGAGACAGTACACTCAGGATATAAAGCGTAAACCATAAACCGATTCCCCGCGTAAATTGTCTCTTCTTGCCTTAGATCTAATACAACTGTTTTGTCACGAACAGTCGCACACTTTTTAATTTGTGCTTGAAATTTAGCCTCGTGTTCGCGATAAATATCGACCCTTTCTTTCACGTCAGGAAGATTTAAAATCTCGTCAATCGTGCTGTCTTTACAAGCATCGATCGAATTCATCATCAAATCGTAATTAGAAATTCTAAAATCTCTAAATCTACCTAACCCCGTTCTCGCATCCATCAAAAAATTCAGTAGTACCCAGCCTTGAGGTCGTAAAACTTCCTCTAAAGTAAATTGAGCCGAGTCCGCTCGGTCAACTGCTGTTATCATCTCTTGGGAAATATGAGGAAATTTTTCCGCTCCACCAAAATAATCGTAAACAACTCTGGCAGCAGATGGAGCGTTAGGATCGATGATATGAGTGGAGGAGCGATCGCGATTTCTCAGCGTTTCGCTAAAATGATGGTCGAAGGCTAAATACGCACCTTCAACATAAGGTAAATTTGTAGTAATATCATGATTAGTAATTTCAATTTTGCCATCTTGCATATCTTTCGGATGGACGAATTTAATCTCATCGATTAAATTCAAACTTTTTAGTAAAACAGCACATACGAGACCGTCAAAATCGCTTCTCGTAACTAATCGATACTGTTGGGCTTTTAGTAACATAGTAATCTTGACCTCTTGAGTAAGCGTTCAAATGGATTTGCATAGACAGCACGCTTATTGCTTTCTATCTATGCTCGATCTAGTTTTCCCAAGGAGTTACTTAAATAAACACTTGAGAAGTCGGAATTAACTGATAGCTGACAACTGACAACTGACAACTGATAACTGACAACTGACGAGAGAAAATTCTTGAACACACTCTACTTACTGGAGCAAATTTCAGCCGCAGAACGCCTACAGATAGGAGAAAAGGCATTCCATCTCGGTCGGATTGCGACAAACGGTTATCCAGTAGTACCTAGTTGTGTCGTTCCCGCTCAAACTCTGTGGAAATTTCTCACGCAGTTAAATTCGTCCGATCCATTAATTGCCGATCTGCCAGAATCTTCATTGAGAATAAATGTTGATGATAGTCATCAACTCCAGAAAGTTGCCCAACGCCTACAGCAAGAAATTCTTGCCGCACCCTTACCAGAAGAATACTGGCGATCGCTGCTAGAAGCGACGCAATCGTGGCAAGCATCGGCATTAATTTTTCGCCCTTCTTTAATTCTGAAAGCTGCGGCAATCCAAAATCTCAATTTCTCTGGACTGCTAGAAGCTCAAATCTGTTGTCCAGAACCGGAAGCGATCGCCCTAGCTTTGAAGCAAACTTGGAGCCAGTTATTTCGCGCTAGAAGTCTTTTGTATTGGCAGCGCCACGGGATTGAATGGCGAGACATTCATCTAGCAGTCTTGGTACAACCCCTACAAAATGCGATCGCCTCGGGAATTTTAACGTGTAGCCCCTCTGAGATTGAGATTAGCGCTACTTGGGGTTTAGGTATAGCGATCGCCCGTGGGGAAGTTTCACCCGATCTCTACTTCGTTTCCACCGCAACGAATCAAGTGCGATCGCGGCAGTTGGGTAATAAAATATTGGCTTATGGAGTCGGCAATATTCCCTTCATTCCAGATTTAACTGTTTGTACGACTTCTCTTTTACCCTCATCTGTCACCCCTTGCTTGCAAACATACTTGTTGAGCGAAGCACAACAGCAGCAGTATGTTCTCAGCGATGAGTCTCTCCAACAACTGATTCAACTCACGCAACAACTAAAAACAGATTTGGGCGCAGCATTCTATTTAGAGTGGACGTTGGCTCAAACAGGGATCGACGCAGAACCGCAACTCTACTTGACCCACGCGAATACCTATAGAGTTCGGGAGCCAGCAGCCAACAGCCAACAGCCGAAAGAAGATTCGGAATTCCGAATCCCCCTTCGCTTAAGCAAGCTACGGAATTCGGAATTTATCTCAGGAATCGCAGCAGCAAGGGGAGAGGTCATTGCTCCAGCATACGTGATAGCAAAAAGCGAACCGCGACCTGTAACTATACCAGCAGGATCGATTTTAGTCGCTCCAGCGATCGCCCCTGACTGGCTACCCCTATTGCAACAAGCAGCGGGAATCGTTACCGAGCAAGGAGGATTGACTTCTCACAGTGCTATCCTTGCTAGAGAATTAGGTATTCCGGCTGTTGTGAGCGTTGCGCGCGCCACAGGATCGATCCAAACAGGAGAATTATTGGAATTGAATGGCGATCGCGGTGAAGTGTGGAGGCAAGGGAGCAGGGGAGCAGAAGAGCAGAGGAGCAGAGGGAGCAATTACCAATATCCAGTGACCAATTCCCCACACCCCACACCCTACACCCCACACTCTGTTCGTCACGCACCACACATCACTCCTATAGCCACTCAACTCATGCTCAATTTGAGTCAGCCGAGTTTAATTGCTCAGGTTAAGGATTTACCCGTCGATGGCGTGGGGTTGTTGCGATCGGAACTGATGATGCTGAACGTGTTAGAGGGACAGCACCCGAGAGTGTGGTTGCAACAGGGACGACAGGCTGAATTATTAGATTTATGGCGATCGCAAATTAGTCAATTCGTCAATGCTTTTGCTCCCAGACCCGTATTCTATCGCTCTTTAGATTGGCGATCGCCAGAATTTCAATCTTTGAACCTGGATGGGCTAGATGCTTCTGCTGGTAACAGCCGTAATTCCATCCTGGGACAGCGCGGTACGTTGAGTTACCTTAAAGATCCAAAAGTTTTTGACTTGGAACTAGCTGCTTTAGCCGCCGTGCAGCAGTCCGGTCAAACAAATCTTCACCTCATGTTACCGTTTGTCCGCAGCGTCGAAGAGTTTAGTTTCTGCCGTCAGCGCGTCGAGCAAGCAGGACTAACTCATGTTCCTCAATTTCAATTATGGATCGTGGCAGAAGTGCCTTCAGTGCTATTTCTGCTACCTCAATACGTCAAAGCAGGAGTTCAAGGAGTCTCCATTGGCACGAACGACTTGACTCAGTTGTTGCTGGGAGTAGACCGCGATCGCGGTGAGTTAGCCGCTAATTTAAACGAACGCCACCCAGCAGTCCTGCAAGCGATCGCCCAAATTATCCAAATGGCGCAGCAAGCTAATATTCCTTGCTCGATCTGCGGTCAGGCTCCCGTCCTTTATCCAGAAATTATCGACTCTTTGATCCGATCGGGCATTACCTCTATTTCCGTCGAACCGAATGCCGTCGAACAGACTTATAAAGCGATCGCCCGTGCCGAGCAAAGATTGCTCCTAGCTGCTGCGCGGAAGATGGTGTAGCAGAAGGCAGATGGCAGAAGTCAAAAGTCAAAAGTTAAAAGTCAAAATGCAGAAATTAATACGACTTCCGACTCCCGACTCCTGCTAGTACGCTCTAGCAAAAATGACTCGTCGATCTGTTTGCCTACCCGTATAAAAACATTTTCCCGTGCCTTGCTGTAAGTCGAAAGGAATGCAGCGTCCGGTTGCTTTGGTTTCTTCTTTGATTTTCTCTTCGTCGTCAGAATTACCATCAAAGTAAGCAACGTAAAAACCTGCTTTTTCTTCGATTTGTTGCTGAAATTCAGCGTAGGTTTCTACGAAGTGTAAATTTTGTTGCTGAAATTCTTGCGCCCGTTTGAATAAGCTAACTTGGATGTCCTCTAATAAAGTTTTAATTTGAGATTCCAAGTCACTTTGAGCCACACTAATTTTCTCACCAGTATCGCGACGAACTAACACGACAGTCCCATTTGCTAAGTCTCTCGGACCCATTTCTAAACGCAACGGAATACCCTTTAATTCCCAATCATTAAACTTGAACCCAGGGCTTAAATTATCTCGCGTATCGACTTTAAATGAGAATGCCTTCGTTGCTTTGAACTGCTCTTGTAGTTCGGTAAATCGAGCTAATACTTGCTCTTTTTCCGCATCTTTACGATAAATTGGTACGCCAATTACCTGTAGAGGAGCAATACGCGGCGGACAAACAAAACCGCGATCGTCGGAGTGAACCATAATGAGAGTACCGATCATTCTGGTTGTAATGCCCCAACTTGTCGCAAATGGATACTCTTGCGTCCCTTCAGCAGATAAATATTTCACGTCAAAGGCTTTAGAAAAAGTCGTTCCTAAATTGTGGCTAGTACCGACTTGAATGGCGCGTTTATCTTGCGTCATTGTTTCGATTGTATAAGTATGTACTGCCCCAGGAAACTTTTCATTTTCTGTCTTGCGTCCGGCAAATACTGGAATAGCCAAATACTGCTCGACAAAAGTTTTGTAAATTTCCAACATTTGCCTTGCTTCAGCTTCAGCTTCATCAGCAGTTGCATGAGCTGTATGTCCTTCTTGCCAAAGAAATTCGGTTGTGCGTAAGAAAGGTCTAGTTCTCAACTCCCAGCGACAAATATTTGCCCACTGATTCAACAGAATTGGTAAATCTCGATAGCTTTGAATCCAATTACGATACGCTGACCAAATAATAGTTTCGCTTGTCGGTCTAATAACGAGTGGTTCGGATAGCTCGGCATCGGGATCGACGGTAATTTCTCCTGATTCAGTGAGTTGTAGCCGATGGTGAGTGACGACAGCACATTCTTTGGCAAAGCCAGAAACGTGTTCGGCTTCTTTAGAGAAGTAGCTGACGGGAATAAATAGCGGAAAGTAAGCATTCGTGTGTCCGGTGTCTTTAAACATTCCGTCTAGGGTTTGCTGCATTTTCTCCCAAATCGCAAATCCTTCCGGTCGAATAATCATGCAACCGCGAATCCCAGAGTCTTCGGCTAGCTTGGCTCTGTCTACAATGTCTAGATACCAGCGGGAGTAGTCTTCATCGCGTCTGGTGATTTTGAGTGCATCAGCTTTCTCTGCCATTAACGTTCCCTTATGCCTTGACGATCTCAGATTTAGTCTAAAGCATTAGCTGCCACTGTTAAGGATGTCATTTCGGTTAGATGCACGATCGCAAAACTCAAGCAAGAAATACAATGTTAAGATGGCAAGCTCTGAGGGTCAAGAATGGATTATTCAGTTGCGATCGCGGCACTTACAAAATCCGATCCTATCCTTGCTGCTCTGATTCACCAAGTTGGTGCTTGTCAACTTAATCAAGTTCAACAAACGGGAGATTTATTTTTCTCCCTCTCCAAAGCCATTATCCATCAGCAGCTTTCAACTAAATCTGCAACTGCGATTCACCAGAGATTTTTGAAAATTTCTCCCGCACAACTTCCCTCAGCCTTAGATATCCTCAACACTCCAGATGAAGTTTTGCGGGGAGTGGGTATTTCTCGTCCCAAAATTATTTACCTGAAAGACTTGGCAGAAAAGGTAACAAATGGATTGCCTACCATTGCTGAGTTGGAATTAATGGACGATGAAACAATTATTCAGACTCTTATACAAGTCAAAGGAATTGGACGTTGGACGGTACAGATGTTATTAATTTTTCGGTTGCATCGCTGGGACGTATTACCTGTAGACGACTTAGGTATTCGAGCTGGGGTGCGGAAAGTCTACAATTTAGCAGAGCTACCTCACCGCAAAACTGTAGAACAATTGGGACAGCAGTGGAAACCTTATTGCACGATCGCATCCTGGTATCTTTGGCGCAGCCTATAACAGTTATCAGTGACTATTTAACTATTAACTATTAACTATTGACAAATGACCAATGACAAAATTATAGGTATTTGGGTTTTAGGCGATCAACTTTGGATGGGACAATCAGCATTGCAAAGTTGTGTCGATAAAAAACACCATCCAGTTATTTTTATTGAATCTTTGCGCCATGCCCAAGAATTACCCTACCACTTACAAAAATTGGTATTAGTATGGTCGGCGATGCGCCATTTTGCTGAGGAGTTAAAACAAGCGGGATGGAATGTTACTTACAAGCAAGCTGAAGATTTTCAAACTCCTCTAATAGAGTGGATTCAACAAAATCAGATTGCAGAATTGCGGGTAATGACACCGAGCGATCGCCCTTTTACTAAATTAATACAAGGTCTAAATCTTCCCTGTCAAATTACATTTACACCTAATAATCGCTTCATTTGGAGTGATGAAGAATTTATCCAGTGGGCGAGTTCTCGCAAGCGCTTAATTATGGAAGATTTTTATCGGGAAGGAAGAAAGCGGTTCGATATTCTGATGATAGGCGATTTACCTGCTGGTGGACGCTGGAATTTTGACAAGGAAAACCGCCAGCCACCTAAAGGTAAACTAAAATTACCGGAAGCTTTATGGTTTGAATGCGATCGCATTACCCAAGATGTGATTAATTTTATCGAGCGATCGCCTGCATTTAAGGATAGTCAAGCATATTGGCAAATAGAACCTTTTCGTTGGGGAGTTACCCGTCAACAAGCGTTACAGGTGCTTGACTTTTTCATTCAAACTCGCTTGTCTAATTTTGGACCCTACCAAGATGCAATGGTAACGGGAGAACAGACAATGTGGCACGCGATGCTATCTCCTTATCTAAACTTAGGATTAATTCATCCTTTAGAAGTCGTGCAAGCCGCAGAAAAAGCATATTACGAAAATCAGGGCGAGTGGGAACTCAATAGTATCGAGGGATTTATTCGTCAAATTTTAGGTTGGCGCGAATATATGCACGGGATTTATATCTATATGGGTGAAGATTATCCCGCAAAAAATTGGTTTAATCACGCTCAACCCTTACCTGAATTTTATTGGACTGGAAATACGCACATGAATTGTTTGTACCAGATTCTCAAGCAGGTCAAAGAAATTGGTTACGCCCATCACATTCAGCGGTTGATGATCTTAAACAACTTTGCCTTAATTGCTGGAATTTCACCGCAAGAATTAGAAGATTGGTTTCACGCGGCATTTATTGATGCTTATGATTGGGTCATGCAGACAAATGTAATTGGTATGGGACAGTTTGCTGACGGAGGAATGATGGCATCAAAACCTTATGCAGCTTCGGCAAATTATGTCAATAAAATGAGCGATTATTGTAAAAATTGTTATTATAATCCTCGCGATCGCACGGGTGAAAAAGCTTGTCCTTTCAACTTCTTCTACTGGGATTTTCTCGCCCGTCATTACGATAGTTTAAAGCAAAATCATCGGATGGGTCAAATGTTGCGAAATTTAGAAAGAATGTCGGCGGAAGAGTTGGGAAAGGTTCGCGCTAAGGCGGCGGAATGGCATGAAACTAATTCGTAGTTTTTTCTTTTAACTAGCCAAAAAATCCAACACCAAATTATTGAACTTCTCTGGATATTCTAAATGAGGATGATGCCCGCAGCGATCGAAAATGTGGAGACGGGCGTTAGGTATAGTTTTAGCTGCAATATAAGCGTGAGCTACTGGTATAATTCTGTCTTGTTTGCCCCAAATCACTAAAGTTGGTGCGGTAATAGTAGCGAGTTGGCTGAGAATTGGATGAAATACTTGCGATCGCACTCCTAACAAGTGAAAATTCGTCTTAACCATTGCCATCAGTGCGGGTTTTCTTCCAGGTAAAGCAAAGATAGGATAGCGCAATTCTATCCACTCGGAAGGAATGCTTTGCGGATCGTAAAAATTATTTCTCAACATTGGAGCCAGCAGGCGGCGCGAGGGACGCAGTAACCTAATGAGTAAGGGTAAAGTTGTCAGGCGGATACCCAAAGCAATTTCCCTACCAAACCCCATACTATCCACCAACACCAACTTATTTACTCGTTGGGGAAATAGCAAAGCCAGTTGCAAAGCCGCACCACCACCCATAGAATTGCCAATCAAAGTCGCAGATTCAATAGTGAGGGTATCCATAAAATCTTTGATAAACTGAGCCTGGTAGGTGAGAGAATAGGAAGCTTGAGGCTTATCCGAACGTCCAGAACCCACCATATCGAGTGCGTAGACGCAGTTAGATTTTGCTAGAGTACCAATGTTATACAACCAAAACTCTACCGAACCTTGACCCCCATGTAACAAAATAATGGGATTTCCACTTCCCATCATCCAATAACGAGTATTAATAGAACCAACTTTAACGTATCGATCTACTGGTACTTGCGTTTTTTGCATAAGCCAACAAAAGTCAAAAGTTAGAAGTTAGAAGTCAAAACTGAGGAGACAGGATTCATAATTATTCCCCTACTCTCTACTCCCTACTCCCTACTCCCTCATTCCGAATGTCTAAATCTTACAAACATCTAGACGCGATCGCGACTTTATTTGTCACTGTTTTACTAATCTCAAATATTACCTCAACTAAAATCGTTAGCTTAGGATGGTTTACCTTTGATGGCGGGACGCTAATTTTTCCACTCAGTTATATTTTTGGCGATATTTTAACTGAAGTTTACGGATACTCTCGTTCTAGAAAGGTTATTTGGTTGGGTTTTTTCTGTGCTTTTTTAATGGCTGTAACTTTTAGTCTTGTTGGCGCGTTACCTCCAGCAGCAGATTGGAAATATCAAGAGGCATATAATCAAATTTTAGGATCTACTCCGAGAATTGTTGCTGCAAGTTTAATAGCTTACTGGGTAGGAGAGTTTTCTAATTCTTTTATTTTAGCAAAACTGAAAATATTAACTCGCGGTAAGTGGCTGTGGACTCGCACGATTGGCTCGACTTTAGTAGGGCAAGTTTTGGATACGGCAATATTTATTCTAATTGCTTTTCTGGGAATTGTCCCCAATAGTATAATATGGTCGCTGATTGCATCCAATTATTTATTCAAATGCGGAATTGAGATTTTATTTACACCTATAACTTATAGGGTTACTAATTGGTTAAAGCATCAAGAGCAAGAAGATTACTACGATACTAATACGAATTTTAATCCGTTTCGTTTTTCCAAAACAAGTTAGTGTAATAGAGTTATGCAGGGAACTTATCAATACTTCGTAGCTTTTGATTCGATCCCCCCAACCCCCCTTGAAAAGGGGGGCTAAAAACGCTCTAATTTCCCCCTTGTTAAGGGGGATTAAGGGGGATCTCCAAGAACTATATACTCTAAGCGAGAAATATTGGGGGACTTATGCCCCTTTTTTGACTCAGTTGGGAATTTAATATCTAATAAATTATCAATCGCTAGTACAAACCAAACCAAAAACAAAATCTTGAATCGTCGTCTTAAAATCAGGATCGCCAGCAGCAGGCTTCACAGACAAACTCAATCTTACGGGATTCTTGACTCTTCCCAAGGCAAAAAGATTGCCAATATCCCGCCGAAAAAGTTCTGCTTCTGGTAATTGTCCTGTCACTGTACTCGGATCTCCATTCGTCAATGTTGTTATTTCTAAATCGGTGAAATCTTCAAAATTCAGAAAATCATTCCACAGACTAGCTACAGTTAAAGTATCCCAGAAAAATAACGTATCAAAAACGAAAACGCCAGGAGCGGGTGAATTAGCAAATTGAACGTTTTTGATATATTGTGCGGGGGCAGTATTACACTGAGAGGGATTATCTTGAATGCGTTGGGCGAATCCTTGCAAGCGGGCGAAATTTGTGGCATTTAACGGTACGACATCCGCCGGAATTCCTGAATTGAGAACTTTATCTACCGCAGGCGCATCAATCCAAAAATTGACTTCAGCATTATTCAGGGAATTGAAAGCTTTCTTGTGTTCGCCAGTTTGAATATTTTCAAAATTTGTCCCTGGAAATGGTAAATGGTGCGAGCCAAAAACATGTTCTCCATCTTGATAGTAAATGTTACCTTCCGTCCAAACTGGGAATGGTTCGTTTAAACGGTAGTTCCCATTAGCATCAAAATTATCGGCTTTATTTTCATCCAAAACACCACCCATATGAATAGTAGAAATGACATGATTTAAATCGGCAAGTTTGATTTTCTTAGGACAGCCGTACTTTCGAGGATTTTCTTCTATATAAGAATAGGCTCTTGCTAAGTTAGTTACGGGTCCAACAGTAGCAATTGTCAGCGGATCGTCTTTTTTATATGCTTCACAGATAGAAGTTGCCAAGTAGTTAGCCGCCTTCTTTTTCGGATCGATCAGATCGACTTCTCGTAATTGAAATTGCTCTAAAGCTGCTTGAGCTTGCGGTAGAATATACCTTAAAGTTTCATCGCGAAACGTTCGATTAAACTCGTTCCAGCAGACAAAATCGCGGGGAGACGACACGAATTCTTGATGGAATAGACAAGGTTCTAAAGCTGGTTTACCTGCAAATGGTAACTGGACTCGTACTGGAGTAAACTCAGTTCCAGAGACGGGTTTACCAAAATCATCAGCTTCGTTCGGTACGTCGATAGTTGTCGCACTTTCATCACAACCAGAATATATTTTTGCGTCGCGATATTGAGCGATCGCTAAAACTTTTTGTGTCAGTCCGTCAATCGATCCTGCTTCAGGACTAAAATCGCCTAGCAGCTCTCGTTTTAATTCTGGATAACCTTCGGAATTATTACAATAAGATTCTCCGTGTGCCATCGTGGTGATTCCAATCAGTTTGACTGGCGGAGATTTCTGCTGAGAAGCAAGGGCTAAAGTTAAAATGGCATAGTAGTCTTCAAATGCCCCATCGTGATCGAAAATGACTCGAATTGGACGATCGCTAGCAAGGGCAGAATTGGGCAAGCAAAAAGTAGCGGAAATAGCTGCGATCGCTAATCCAGAAACGAGTTTTTTCAGTTGACAATTTAACATAGTTTACTTGTCTGCAAATGGAGACAAGCTAGCACGATAAAAGATTTTACTCGGTATCGATTTTTACTTATAGCAGGGAGCGCACGAGCAGGGAGTAGGGAGCAGGGAAAAATATTACAACATTACTTGAGTGCCATGACCTCAACTAAAGCATCGCCAACAGCGGCAGCGTGACCCATATCTGCAAACGCAGACGAGGTAGCAGCATTGATGGTATTATTGGCAAGGCTGAGTTTACGCCAGTATCCCAAAGGTGCGATCGCCACCCCAGAACGAGTCATATCGCTGACAATTGCAGGGACTTGGAAAGAACCGCGATCGTTAAATACCTTCACCACTTGACCGTCAGCTATACCCCGCTTAGCTGCATCATCGGGATGAATAATCACTCTCGGTTCGCCTTGAAGTTTGGCGTGCTTGGGTAAATTGGCAAAACAGGAATTAATGAATTGGTGTGGTTTCGCCGAGAGGAGATTGAGCGGATACCGCTTGGCGAGTTCGGGGTTACTGGATGCTGATTCCCGCTGTGGCGTATAGATAGGTAGAGGATCGATTGGTTCTCCTGGTTGATATTCCTCATATCCTTGGCGGAATGCTGGCAAGACAAAGTTACTGTCTACTCTTGCGGTAGCCAAAAATTCGCATTTACCTGACGGTGTGGGAAAATTGCCTTGGGCATGAGGAACGAGATCGACCTTTAACTTGCCATACCCTTGCTGCTGGAGCGATTCCATACTCATGTCTTGCATGACGGGTGCTGACCAGTCGAGGACTTCCATCGCCAGTTGTTCGTCGGTTAATTTGAAGCATTCTTCCTCAAAACCCATCCGCGCAGCCAAACGACGGAATAATTCAGTGTTGGGTACGGCTTCACCCAAAGGCGCGATCGCGGGTTGGTTTAATGTTACATAAGTATGACCCCAGGAAAACATCAAATCTAAATTTTCAACTTGAGTCGTTGCAGGTAGAAGAATATCGGCGTAGTCGGCAGTATCAGTCATAAAATGTTCGCTGACTACCGTAAATAAATCTTCTCGCGCCAAACCAGCCACAATCTTGTCTTGTTCCGCCGATTGCGTGACGGGATTGCAGTTATAAACAAATAGAGCCTGAATCGGTGGGTCGAGACTCATTTCTCCCGTCAGTGCTGCTCCCAATTGCCACAAGTTAATTAATCGCGTCCCAGGCTGAATAAATTCAGGGCGATGCACGACTTCCCAACGGATGGGGAAGGGCCACATCGGAGCTTGCAGCAATCCGCCGCCCAAATGTCGCCACGCACCGACTAGGGCAGGCAAACAGCAAATAGCTCTCACTCCCTGACCGCCACCAGCTTGTTTTTCTAGCGCCACTCCCAGACGAATAACGGATGGTTGATTAGATGCATACTCTCTCGCTAGTGTCAAGATATCTGACACGGGAATACCCGTTATTTGGGCAACTTTCTCTGGAGGATACTGCGCGACTCGCTCTTTCAGTTCTGCATAGCCGAGTGTATATTTTTCCACATACTCAGCATCGACTAGATTTTCGCTAATAATAACGTGCATCATTCCCAAAGCCAGCGCCCCATCTGTACCTGGACGTAGGGGAATATGCCAGTCTGATTGATTAGCTGTGCGAGTGCGCACGGGGTCAATTGAAACTAATTTTGCCCCGTTTTTGCGTGCCTCTTGGATAAAAGACCATAAATGCACGTTGGTACTGAGAGCGTTGCAACCCCAAAGAATAATATATTTAGAATGCTTGAATGTATCGGGGTCAGTACCGTGAGTCAGTCCGCAAGTCATCATGTAAGCGGTACTAGTGCAGGAGGCGCAAAAGGTACGTTCGCTAATCGTTGCACCCAAGCGATTGAAGAAAGCATCGCCTACAGTCAAGCCATTCAGCAGCCCTTCATGACCGAGATAGCTGCAAGGCATAATTGCCTCAGCCCCATATTCACCGATAATTTGCTTGAAGCGGCTAGCAATTTCATCTAAAGCATCATCCCAAGAAATGCGCTCGAACTGTTTGCTACCCTTCGCACCCACGCGCCGCATCGGGTAAAGGATGCGATCGCTGCTATAAACTCGATCTAGATAATCGCTCACTTTGCCGCAGAGCGTACCACGGGTAAAAGGATGGTCTGGATTGCCTTCTACCTTAGTAGCGCGACCGTTTTCAACTGTAACTAACATCGCGCAAGTATCGGGGCAATCGTGGGGACAAGCACCAAATACTACCGACTTCTCATTTGCTGACTTCTCACTGGCTGACTTCTCACTGGCAGTACTGACCATAGATCTATCTCTGCAAGAGCGAATGTTTGATATCTAAAGATCGAATCAGTAATTGTGTCGTACTATTTGTAAGCAAATTTACAGTTACTTGCTTGTCTGATAGATTCTTGACAAATTAGAGAGTAGTGAGTCGTGGATCGTTTGGTCACTGATAACTGTCAACTATTAACTGACAACTGCCCTTTATCCCCATCTAAAGTTGCGGAAATCCCAACGGGTAAGGTGGCGTTGCAACCATCATGACCAAAGGGTAAATCGGAAACTATAGGGATATTTAAATCGCTCAGGCGATCGCACAATACTTCTTCTATGGTCAAACTAGAAATATTGGCTGGTGGTTCGCAACGGCTAAAACGTCCTAAAGCAATACCTTTAACCTTAGTAAATGCACCGCTCAAACGCCACTGTGTCAACAGGCGATCGATCCGATACGGTGCTTCGGTAACATCTTCTAAGGCAAGAATAACATCATCAAAATTCGGTTGAATCGACGTACCCAGGAGATGAGTCGCAACAGTCAGATTTGCTGGTAGCAACACACCTGTCACCACGCCACCACCCCAACCTGTACCCTGGAGGGGAGGTAGGGGACGACCTTCTACCCAATCAAATAATCTTTGTCTAGACCAATCTGGTTCCCCTGCTAGCGTCGTCAATACAGGTGCATGAACTCCTGAAACTCCGAATTGGCCTAGACTCCAGAGTAAAGCAGTGATATCTGAAAAACCGATGAGCCATTTAGAGAGTCGGGAGTCGGGAGTCTTATTAATATCCGTGTTGTGACTTTTAACTTTTGACTTTTGACTTTTGACTTGTTCCAAGTCCCACGTCCAATCTTCCAAAATCCTCATCCCACCGTAGCCACCCCTGGCACAGAGAATACCGCGACAGTCGGGATCTTGCCACGCATCGAGGAGTTGTTGGCGACGGCTAGCGTCTGTTCCAGCTAAATATCCAAAAGTATCGCCGATTGTAGGACTAACTTTAACTTGATAACCACGCGATCGCCATATTTCGATCCCCTTTTCAAATGCTGCCATTTCTCGTAAAGCACCGCTAGGGGCAATTACTTTTAATAAATCTCCTGGTTTTAATGGTGGTGGTGGTTGGCAAATAGGCATTGCTGCATATAACGAAACTGTAGTTAGCGTAAAATATACTTGGGAGGTATACGATTATGCAAATAGCTAATACAGATTAGCCCAAATGCTAGTTATCTAAGAATATAGTTTTTGATTACTGCAAAATATCCCCAAACCACTGCTCAAACCGATCGCCTAACGCCTCTAAAGAAAATTCAGCTTCGGCTTGTTGACGACAGGTATAGCGATTAATTTCATCCAAACGCGCGATCGCATTTACCAATCCCTCTACACTATCTGGTTCGACTAAAAACCCCGTCTTCCCATCTTGAATAATTTCTGCTGGTCCTCCACGGCGATATGATATGACTGGTACGCCGCAAGCTAAAGCTTCAATCGCTACGTTGCCGAATGCTTCTACCCAACGAGGAGTCATTAACATTGCCCGACACTGACGCAATTCTTGCTGCATTTTTGCTGTCGAAAGAAATCCTAAATATTCAAAAGTTGCGCCAGGATAAGTTTGACAAATTTGCTGCCAATAATCTTCATCTTGGATTTTTCCCATGACTTTTAAGGGAATTTTAGCAATTTGAGCTGCCGCGATCGCATCTTCTAAGCCTTTTTCAGGAGCAATCCTCGCTAACCAAGCTAATTTGTTTTGCGAGTGAGAACAAAACTCATATAAAGACAAATCTATGCCACTACTGAGATAATATATGGGTGCATTGCTGTGCGCTTCTACAAAAGAAAATGTCGTTCCTTGAGAGGGAGTGTAGAAACCAAGCGTCCCTGGAAATTGCTCTGCAACTTGTGCCACAATTTCATCCATCGCAGCATAAATTGAACCCATGCTCACAAAATGGGCAATAGGAGTTTTAAAAAATGGGGTGAGATAAAATGGCAACCAATCGTAAGCAAAATTGACAATTAAATCATACTCATTCTGTACTTGTCTTGCATATTCACACATATTCGCCAAGACAGAATTTTCCGGCATAGTAATGGGTGCATTTCTTTCCTGGTTCTGGGCAATAACTTGTAAATTACCAGAAATTTCTACAATAGGCATTATCCCAAGATTTGACGACTCAAGTTTCGACCCTTGGGGGGCAAGAATTTGCAGCGTATGCCCCCGCTTTATCATTTCTTGAGCGATATTGTACAGGCTTAATTCTACTCCACCCCCCAATCCTGTGCCGAGGGGTCCCACGGAAGTAGAGATAAATAATAGTTTCAATGGTAGTTGATAGTTGGTAGTTGGTCATGAGTGAATAGCGCATGGCAGAGATTGTCTCTACATCCTTCTGACTCCTGACTCCTCAGTTTTAACTGTTGACTTTTAACTGTTGACTTTTAGCTTTTGACTTTCATAACTCTGATTCTTTCATAGGAACAGGTACGGACTGTGCTGTTTCCAAAACTTTTTCCGATTCAGATAGATGTGACTCTTTGGCTGTAGATTTCTGAAACAATTGTTCTAATTTCTCTCGCTGATTGACGAGATAAATACTAACTAAGGTGAGAGAAACGCCCGTCCACTGGATGGGGCTGAGAACTTCGGAGAGAATTAAGCTACCAAATAAGAGGGCAAATACAGGTGTGAGAAAGGTAAGGGCGCTAAGACTGGTAAGGTTACCGCTAGAGGCGAAGTAGAAGAATAACCCATAGGCGATCGCACTACCAAAAATCGTGGCATAACTTAGCGATATCCACCCAGATAAACTAATATCTGTCCATTGCCCAGCCTCTAACCCCGCAGAAAGAGCAAATAAGGGAATTCCACCAATAATCATATGCCATCCCGTTGCTGACACCGGATCGGCGTGACGACAAACATAACGAATAGCTACCGTACCGACAGCCATTGATAGGGCTGCGAGTAACATCAACCATTCGCCGCTTTGGAAGAGGGCGTCGGGAGTCGGTAGGGGCGGGTTTGGAAACCCGCCCGTGCGGGAATCGGAAGTAAAACCAGAAAATAGGTTAACAATTAAATCGTCTGGTAAGCCAATTAAACTAATCCCCAGTACGCCAAACATCAATCCCAGCCATCCCCATAAACCGATTCGTTCGCCAAATAACCAACTCGACATTAAAGCCACAGCTAGAGGCTGGGAGTCAATCATGACCGATCCTAAGCCCGCCCCAGTTCTAACTAAACCTTCTGCCAAAAAGCCTTGAAACAGCGATCCATCAATTAAGGCAAATAGACTTATCCACAACCACGCCGCCCATCCTTTAGGCTGAGGTCTACCCATCGCCATTGCTGCACCTAATACTAATATGCCAGCAGGCAACAGCCTTACTCCTGCCATGAATAAAGGTGTTGTATGGGGAAGAACGCCTTTCATTGCTACCATTGCTGTTCCCCAGAGGAAAAAGGGTGCGATTAGTAGCACAGAGGCAAAGGGTAATCTTGATTCAGTCAGTTTCAGATGCATGGGATGGCTGACGGCTGGGATGAGATGACATTTCTCCGATCTTAATCGATTATGTATTTTTGTGAAGCGATCGCCATGCACTGTAACAGAAATCTACAAAGAAAAAATGTTCTATGCTTAAAGTCTAAATTGAGTTACGTCTGGTATATAACTGTACATGCTACGGCTGTTTAAAACCCCTTTTCGCAAACAAATTGCACGGCTAGAAATTACTGGGGCGATCGCGAGTGCGACGCGCAAAAGAGTTCTAGAAGCCCTCAAAACTGTAGAAGAAAGACGCTTTCCCGCCTTACTACTTCGCATTGATAGCCCTGGCGGTACGGTAGGAGACTCTCAGGAAATCTATAGTGCTTTAAAACGACTGCGAGAAAAAATCAAAATTGTTGCCAGTTTTGGTAATATCTCTGCTTCTGGTGGTGTCTATATTGGCATGGGAGCCAGTCATATTGTGGCAAACCCAGGTACGATTACGGGTAGTATTGGGGTAATTCTGCGGGGTAACAACCTAGAACGCTTGCTAGATAAGATTGGTGTTTCGTTCAAAACGATTAAATCCGGTCCCTATAAAGATATTTTGGCTTTCGATCGCGAATTGACAGAACCAGAACAACATATTTTGCAAGAATTGATCGATACCAGCTATCGGCAATTCGTTCAATCTGTGGCTGAAGGGCGGAATCTGACAGAGGAAGCTGTGAGAAGCTTTGCAGACGGACGCATTTTCACCGGACAGCAAGCCTTAGAGTTAGGCGTTGTGGATCGGTTGGGAACTGAAGAAGATGCCCGTCGTTGGGCAGCAGAGTTAGTCGGACTCGATCCAGAAAAAACCAAGTGTTTCACTCTAGAAGAACGCAAGCCCCCATTGCAGCGATTACTTTCTAGGGAGTCTACGGTAGCATCTGGTTTATTAACTGGGGTAGATTGGTTAGAGTTTGAGCTATCTACCAGCGGCTTACCTTTGTGGCTATATCGTCCGTAATTGAGATGATTTTGGCTGATTCTAGATACTAGTGGCTAGCGACTAGTGACTAGATCGGAATAAGAATCTAGCCACTAGCCACTCATCAACACAAACAACTATTTGGTTAATTTAGTTTAAGGAGGAATTGAGCGTGGAGTGGCGATTAAAAGCAATTCGTGGGGCAACAACCGTTACAGAAAATACGGTGCAGGCAATTGACGAAGCCGTGACAGAAATGTTAGAAGAGCTGGAGATGAAGAATCAGCTAGATCCGACTCAAATTGTGAGCGTCACTTTTACTGTCACTCGCGATCTCGATGCCATTTTTCCCGCTGCGATCGCCCGTAAGCGCCCTTTCTGGGACTGTGTAGCTATGCTTGACGTACAGCAGATGCATGTAGAAGGTAGTTTAGAACGTTGCATCCGCTGCTTAATCCACGCAAATCTTCCTGCTAACCAAGTCCAGGTTTGGCATCCTTATTTACGCAAAGCCAAGAATTTACGCCCCGATTGGAGTTCTCCCCAACGACTCGTACAACCGGAATCGGTGCAGTCTCATTTAAGGTGAAAAGACAGCTTTCAACTGCAAAATTTTTCCACGCAACGTACAAAGATTTCTACTCCCATACCCAAAGCAGTTTCATCAAAATCAAATCGAGGATGGTGGTGAGGATAAGCTAAGTTTCTGCTGAGATTAGCAGCACCCAAAAAGAAGTAACACCCTGGAACTTCCTGTAGGAAAAATGACATATCTTCGCCACCCATTGTCTGACATTCCGGCACGATTCCAAAGGGCGTTTCTACAACTTTTTCAGCTTGCGATCGCACCAAATCCGCTATTTCTGAATTATTGATGACAGGCGGATACAATTGCCAGTAATCTAACTCATATGTCGCACCTTGACTTTGGCAAATACCGGCAATAATTTGTTCCAGTCTTTGACCGAAATAGCCATCATATTTAGGATTAAAATAACGAACCGTACCACTCAAGTGAGCTGAATCTGCAATTACGTTATGCGCAGAACCAGCATGAAATTCTCCTACTGTGACGACAGCAGAATCAATTGGATCGACATTTCGCGCCACAATTGTTTGTAAGGCATTCACAACTTGACTGGCGACGACAATTGCATCTACTGTTTGATGCGGCATTGCACCATGTCCGCCTTTACCCTTAATTTTCAAATCGAATAGTTCTACCGCCGCCATTAACGCGCCGCTACGCACTCCAACCGTACCCAAAGGTAAGTTATTCCACAGATGCAAACCGATAATTGCATCCACATCGGGATTTTTTAAAACTCCCGCTTCAATCATTGGTTTTGCGCCGCCTGGTCCTTCTTCTGCTGGTTGAAAGATAATTTTTACAGTACCCGCAAAATCTTCTTGGTGCTGAGAAAGATAGTATGCTGTCCCTAGTGCGATCGCGGTATGTCCGTCATGTCCGCAAGCGTGCATCACACCATCATGTTGCGATTTGTAAGGTACGTCATTTTGTTCTTGGATAGGTAACGCATCCATGTCGGCGCGAATGGCTAATACGGGAGTCGGTAGGGGCGGGTTTCCAAACCCGCCCGTACGGGAGTCGGGAGTCGGGTGTTTTTTACCGTTAATTGTGGCGACAATGCCTGTTTTGGCTATTCCTGTTTGGTGTTCGATGCCCCATTCTTGTAGCTTTTGGGTAATAAATTCAGATGTAATAAGTTCCTTAAACCCTAGTTCTGGACGTTGATGCAGCCGCCGCCGCCATTCTACCAATTGCGCTTGCAATGCTTGAATATTTGGACGAATGCGATCGCGATCGACTGTGAGAGGATTTAAAGAAGTAGAAACCATGCTGAGTTAGTAATCTTTTGGGGCAGAATTGCTGACATACCTATACTCAGTTTAAGGTGCTAGAGAGAAATATGCATCTTGATGGTTAAGTAGTGCGATCGCTCTTGGATTTAATGCAGAGAAGAGAGATTCGGGGTCATCAAACTAGATATTAAGCTAGAATTACAGTTAAGCGCGATCGAGTTGCGATCGCAAACGTTGACGAAATTCTTTTGCTGCGGCTAAAGGATGGCAATTAAGGAGACATTCAGCAAGTAAATTAATATCTAAATTTGGTAATATTTCACTTCGTTCTATTCTTTCATATCCAAAAGTCTGCTGAAATTGAGCAGGCGTTTCTTCACGCAAATAATAAACAGAAAAATTCTCGTTCTGCCAAAACCAAACTTCGCGCACGCCCAATCGCCAATAAAGTTCCAGTCGGTTAATTCCGCCACTCGTTACTACTACTTCAATAGCCAAGTCTGGAAAATCTTTTTCAGTTCCAATACAATAGCTTTCGTCTGGTTCTCCCCCTGCTTGGTTATCTTCCTTCCGAAAAGTCGTAGAACCCTTAGGAAAGTACTCTGTATCAGTTTCTAAAAAGAAAAGTTCTAATAATCCACCAATGCGAGTTTTTCCCCTTTCATGACGGCGACTTGGCGACACAATTTCTAATACTTCATCCAGATAAGCAACCCGATAGCCTGAACTATCTCCTAAATCTGCAATTAAGGCTTCGTATTGTTGCCAACTCACACCTGTAACAATCCGCTTCTCTTCAGGATCGTCAGCTTGCAGGCGTTGAGTTAAATCGTTGAGTAACATCACAAGTCCAAAGTTAAAAGTTAAAATAATACGTTATGGACTATCTTCTATAGCCCCCCTTGTTAAGGGGGGTTGGGGGGAGATTTCTGTCGTAGTCAAACAGTTAATTGGTATTAATAGACGTACCATAAAACCCAATTGAAAATTGGGTTCATCTTAATACTTTTTGGTTAGCAAGAACAAAAATCTCGGAGATCCCCCAACCCCTGAAAAAGGGGGCTAAGATACGAGATCTTATACTCAATCCTAACCCGAAACAGGCTGCGGTTCACCCACTGCCTCCACAGCCTCAGTAGCGCGATCGCGGACGTATTCAATTGCCCATAAAATAGCTTCAGGAGTCGCAGGAGAAGCCAGAGGAACGTAATCTGTATTCCCAAATGCTGCAACTGCGGCGCGAATTGCTTCTCGCACCGAAAGCGCCAACATTAACGGGGGTTCGCCGACGGCTTTACTACCATAAATTACCCCATCTTGAGCTGCCCGTTCTAATAAATGCAAATTGAAATCTTCTGGTATTTCTCCAATTGTCGGAATTTTATAGGTACTAGGGGCATAAGTACGGATGCGTCCTTTTTCATCCCACACTAATTCTTCCATCGTCAACCAACCCATGCCCTGTACGAAACCGCCTTCAATTTGTCCGCGATCGACCAAGGGATTTAAAGATTCTCCCACATCATGCACGATGTCAACTTTTCGTAACTTAAAGTTACCTGTAAAACCATCTACCTCAACTTCACTTACAGCAGCCCCGTAAGCAAAATAGTAAAACGGTCTGCCTTTGCCTGTCGCATCATCCCAGTAGATATTAGGAGTGCGATAATATCCTGTAGCAGCAAGACTAACGCGATCGCCATACGCCTGTTTCGTCACTTCTTCAAAATGGACTCGCGCTGAAGGGTAAGTGCGACAGTAAATCCAATCGTCAGCAAATACCATCTCTTCGGCTGTATCCAACTTTAGCAACGCAGATGCCACCACAGCCAACCGAGATTTCAGCGTTTCACAAGCATCTTTTACCGCTTGTCCGTTTAAGTCAGCACCGCTAGACGCAGCAGTAGCAGAGGTATTCGGTACTTTTTCCGTACTCGTAGGCATGATCCGCAAGCGTTCGATCTTTACCCCTAGCGTTTGGGCGGCGACTTGCAACATTTTAGTATGCAACCCCTGCCCCATTTCCGTGCCACCGTGATTCAGTTGAATGCTACCATCGGTGTAGATGAGAACTAACGCCCCTGCTTGGTTGTATTGGGTTTTATTAAAAGAAATCCCGAATTTTACGGGAGTAATTGCCAAACCGCGTTTTTTATAAGTGCTAGCTTGGTTATACTGCGCGATCGCCTCTCTACGTGTAGTAAAATTCGAGCTATCTTTTACCTGCTGCCAAACTTTTGTAATCCGGTTGTCAAAAATTTCTTGGTCGTAATGAGTCGTATTTGCTTCCCCTTCGCCGTGGTAGAAGTTGCGTTCGCGTACCACTTCTGGCGGTAAACCCAAATACCGCGCCACTCGATCGATAATATCTTCAATAACTACCATGCCTTGGGGACCGCCAAAACCTCGAAATGCTGTATTAGAAACTTTATTAGTTTTGGCAATTTGTCCTTTTACTGCTAAATGGGGAATGTAATAAGCATTATCTACGTGTAACATTGCCCGCAAAAGTACGGGAGGAGATAAATCCAAACTCCAGCCACCATCGGCGTATAAATCTACATCTAAAGCAACAA
>NZ_JBOFLP010000344.1:0-7677 GCF_051657925.1 Chroococcidiopsis sp. | reverse complement strand
TTAGAGGCAATGGCTTGTGGTCTGGCATGTTTAGCTACAAATGTGGGTGCAGATGGGGAAGTGTTAGAGAATGGCGCTGGTGTAGTCCTCACTCCCAGGCGCGTCACGTCACAATTATCAACTCTGCTACCTTTGTTTCAAGATCATCCAGAACTTACCATCTTACTAGGGCAAAAAGCGCGACAGCGAGTATTAGAGCGCTACACCCTGAGTCAGAATATCGATCGGCTAGAGCAGCTTTATGACAGCGTATTGTCACAACGGCAAAGTTCAAAAATTCTCAGTTCTAAGTTTCGCGCTCGGCTATAGATAAATAGTAGAGGCGTTCCCGGGAACGCCTCTACTATTTATCTATTCAACCAACCAGCACTTAAAACTACTGTTAAACCTAAAAACGTTACTACCAATGCCCAAGTAACGCGGTTTAGCGTTGTTTCGGCACTTTTGGTACTGCTAAATAACTGTGCCTGACCGCCGATCGCACCGATCCCATCACCTTTGGGACTGTGCAGTAATACCAAAACAATCAAACCCACGGCAGAAAATGCCCAGATAGCTTCAAGAACTGTAGTAACTGTCATAGTGCGAATTAGCTCAGATAGCGCAAAAAAAGTATAGCTTACTTGCTTACTTATTTAACTTTACCAGCCCATTCTGACAGGAGTACGGGAAGATTGTACTTCATACTTAGCTGGAGCAATTAAAGATTGACCAGTCATCTCGGCTGGTTGGGGAAGCTGCAAGATTTCTAGAATCGTCGGCGCGAGATCGGCAAGCTTGCCATCACTCCTAAGCGCTACCTCTGTACCGTAACCGGTTATCTTCGCTTTTTCGCCTTCAATCAGTATTAGAGGGACTGGATTTGTCGTATGTGCCGTCCAGGGATTACCCCGTTCGTCTCGCATGTACTCGGCATTACCGTGATCGGCAGTCACTATAGCCGTGCCTCCCACTTGACTGATACTTTCCAATAAATGTCCCAAACAGCGATCTACAGTCTCAACTGCTTCAACAGTTGCTGGAATCTCGCCTGTATGACCCACCATATCGGGGTTGGCGTAGTTAATGACTACCAGAGAGTAAATTTGTTGCTTTATCGCAGCGATCGCTACATCAGTCACCGCTTCAGCTGACATGGCTGGCGCTTTGTCGTAGGTCGCCACCATCGGACTCATCACCATTTCCCGATCTTCACCTTCAAATGGGTCTTCTAAGCCGCCATTGAAGAAGTAAGTGACATGGGCGTATTTTTCTGTCTCTGCGGTGCGAAACTGCTTGAGTCCATGCTGGGAGATGACTTCGCCTAAAATGTTATTGAGATTCTGCGGCTCAAAAGCGATGGGGACGGAAAGTTCGGAGTCGTATTGCGTAAACGTGACAAATGATAAAGGCTCGATCTGCTGCCGTTCAAAGCCGTCAAAGTCTGGCTTGACAAAAGCATAAGTGAGCTGTCTGGCGCGATCGGGGCGAAAATTGTAAAAGAGTACGCCATCGCCTGGTTCTACCGCTCCCGGAGCGATCCGTGTAGGGATGACAAATTCATCAGTGACTCCCTCATCGTAGGAAGCTTGTAAGACCTCAACTGCCGATCTCCCGTCGCCTACACCGTCTTGAGTCATCACATCGTAAGCACGTTTAACGCGATCCCAACGGCGATCGCGATCCATTGCGTAGTAACGACCGCTTAGAGTGACGATCTGACCAACACCAATTGAATCTGCGTGTTCTTGGATCTGTTCGAGAGCTTCCACGCCTTCCGTCGGTGTTGTATCGCGTCCATCCGTAATTGCATGGATGCATACCTGAGTGATATCTTGCGCCTTTGCTAAGTCTAGCAATCCTAACAAGTGGCTTAAATGGGAGTGTACCCCACCTTCCGAGCATAAGCCGATTAGGTGCAGTTTACCATTTCTGTCTTTGACTTCTCGGCACAACTGAGCAATCGCTGCGTTTTGCCCAATTGAACCATCTTCGACCGCGTCTGTAATTCTGACTAATTCTTGCGGTACAACTCGCCCTGCACCAATATTCAGGTGTCCGACTTCCGAGTTGCCCATTTGACCCTCTGGCAACCCTACTGCTTTGCCTGAAGTGCGAATTAGAGTTCTGGGATAGACTGCCCAGAGGCTATCCATTACAGGAGTTTTTGCAGATGAAATCGCGTTACCGTCTGCTGCCTCGCGATAACCCCATCCGTCTAATATCACTAGCACCACGGGAGCAACAGGTGCTTGGGTCATACGATGTTACCCTTTACTTTTGTTAACTCAACCGTCATGATACCACTGCTGATTGTCTCTGCAAGGGTTTTTTTGCTGATTTTGTCATTTTCTCTACTATAACTTTCAGTTTTTCTACTGGGGATCGCCTCTGGGAGGGGCGAGGAGTGAGGAGTGAGGAGTGAGGAAATTTTGGATTTTGGATTGTAATTCCGAATGCTCCCTTGTCTTCCTTATCTCCCTTTTCTTTTTTTCTAACCCCTACTCCCTTTCTTAGCGGCAGCTTTAGCAGCTTTGGCGGCTTTTTTAGCAGCTTTCTCGGCAGCAATCGCGGCTTGTTTTTCCTGTTCTCGTTCGTCTGCTAATTTATTTTGGTAGTAATGGTAATCTCCCAAATAAACTCGAAATTCTCCATCGCGAATTTCAATAATTTTGTTGGCAACTTGAGAGATGAAGTAGCGATCGTGAGAAACGATCAGTACCGTACCATCGTAATTTTGAATTGCTTCTTCCAGCATTTCTTTCGCTGGAATATCTAAATGATTTGTCGGCTCATCTAAAATCAATAAATTTGCCGGACGTAGCAGCATTTTTGCTAAGGCAAGACGGGCTTTTTCGCCTCCACTTAAGGCTGCAACTTTTTTAAATACAGTGTCGCCGCTAAATAAAAATCTTCCTAACAGCGTGCGAACTTCTTCATTCGTCCAGTCGGGAACTTCATCATGGATCGTTTCCATGACGGTTTTGTTTAAATCTAAGGCTTCTGCTTGATTCTGCTCGAAATAGCTAGGAATCACGTTATGAGCGCCCAGTTCGACTGCTCCTTCTGTCGGTTCCTCCATTCCCGTAATCAGACGCAGTAATGTAGATTTACCCGCACCATTGGGACCGAGAAAAGCAATGCGATCGCCTCTTTCTATTAAGAGGTTTCCACCTAAAAATAATATTTTGTCGTCGTATATATGGGTTAAATCTTGAATCTTCACCACTTCTCGTCCGCTCCGGGGTGCGGGTGGGAAGCGAAAATGCAGGCTTTTTAAGTCAGATATCGGTGCTTCGACACGCTCGATTTTATCTAATTGTTTTTCGCGGCTTTTCGCTTGCGTACTGCGAGTAGCACTAGCTCTAAACTTATCGACAAATGCTTGCTGTTTATCAAGTTCTTTCTGTTGCCGTTCGTAGGCACTTTGTTGGGCTTCCTTAGCTTCAAACTTTTGTTGTAAATAAATTGAATAGTTACCTAAATATGTGGTGGAAACCCCTCTCTCAGTTTCGACAATTTGAGTGCAAAGGCGATCGAGAAATTCGCGATCGTGAGAAACAATTACCATCGGTGTAATTAACCCTTTCAGGTAATTTTCCAACCACTCAATAGTTTCTAAATCTAAATGGTTAGTCGGTTCATCTAGAAGTAACAAATCGGGTTTTTGTAGTAAAATCTTGCCCAAACTCATTCGCATCTGCCAACCGCCACTAAAAGCGCTGACAAGGCGATCGCCATCTCCTGGTTCAAATCCCAGCTCTGGCAAGATTTTATCGATTTGCGCCTCCAGGCTGTAACCATCCAAAGCTTCAAACTGGCGCTGGAAGCGATCCATTTGTCGCAGAAGTTTATCTAATTCTTCGGGTGTTGCGGTTTCTAACTGATGTTGTACGTTTGTCAAACTTTCATGAACTTCGTTTGCCTCAACAAAGGCACGCCAGAATTCTTCCTTTACAGTACGGGTAGGATCGACTTCAAATTCTTGGGTTAAGTATGCTATGTGTAAACTAGCAGGACGAATCACCTCTCCAGTGGTTGGCTCAATCTCTCCAGCAATTATTTTCAGTTGGGTAGACTTGCCTGCTCCGTTGACACCTACTAAACCGATGCGATCGCCTGCTTTAACTTCCCAATTCACATCTTTCAGGACTTCACCAGTAGGATAAATTTTACTAATGTGTTCCAGTCGCAGCATTCAGTATCTCCAAGGGCGATCGCTTCATCGACATCGTAACAAAATTTAATCGCAAGATGTAGGGGGCATTCTTCAAGACCGACAAAAGATTGGGAGAATCTTAATTTCTAGGTAGAAGTCATCTAACGTGACTAACATGATTGACGCGCAGTCTTCACACCTCTATATTGAATTATCTTCACTAGGCTGTTGGTACGCAAATTCGGTGCATCAAATTGATTCAAACAAGGAATAACAAATGAGCTTGTATGATGAGACAATTTCCAAAATTCTCCAACTGCCAGAACCGCTTGTTAAGGAAGTAAGTCATTTTGTAGACTCTTTACGATTAGATAAAGATAACACTCGCTCGGCTTTATGGATGCAATCTACCGAAGCCTTGAAAATTAGCACCGCAGATTTATCAGATTATTCCAAGCATCCAGAAGAGTACGAAGCGCGTCTAGCACGGGGAGAGATTCAGCAGTAGCTTTAGATTAGTTGTTATGAATGGGGTGGGCGATCGCAAGCTCGACTCTAAAATTGTCTTTAGCTAAGCTAGAGATGGAGAATTTTGTCTACGTATTGCGATCGCGCCAGGGAATTAAAGATGAATTTGTATGATGAGACAATTTCAAAAATTCGCCAATTGCCCGAACCTCTATTCAAATTTTATTTATGTCTACAAGACATTTTTCTGAAGCCACAAACACAGTGTCTTGTAGATTTTTCTTTTAGTTGTAATATATATTACTTTAATTAAATTATTTGTACTGGTATTTCAAATACTCTTAGTTAACTCTTTATAGTTTTATATAGACAATGCAATCGCACTTCCTCACTCCACAACCTCAATGCGCGATCGCATTTTACCTATTACTCCGAACGCTGCTGATTTTGTGCAACTCGTCTAACTTCTTCTACACTCAAATTTAAAGCTTCTGCAATTTGCTCTACAGTTAATCCAAAAGCCTACAAGCGCGGTACTGTTTCTAGTTTTGCCTCCTGTCTACCTTCCTCTCTTCCTTCCTCTAACGCTTCCTGATAGATTTTGGTTTGCTTCAGTTCGCTTAATCCAAACATAGCTGCTAATTCCTCCCGACTCAAATTAGGTAGTTTGTAAAACAAGATCGTCTCTATTAATTGTAAGAAATCTCTCTGTTGCAAGTCATCAGTTATTTCTTGCCTTGCTCTATTTATCAAAATTCTGGCTTGTTATATTGCCCTAGTTTCTGGCAAAGTTACTCATCTTATCGTGCTAATACCAAGTGAATTTACTTCACCTAATTCATTGAGATAGATTCTGCTCACTCGTTGACTATCAAATAGCTCTTGATAATGCAAAGTTTCTCCCGTATCTGCACCTCGACTGGGAAATATAATAATTCCACGCCAATTGTTTTCAGGTTGCTGTTGGCGCCAATACAGAAATATTTCAGCAAAGTATCGAGAATATAATTCAGGCTCGGGTTGAAACTGGACTTCAACAAAATAGATAGGGTTTTCATTCTCTTGTATAGGCTGAAAAACACCATCAATCCAAAAGGCTATTTGCTTCAGTTCGACTGAAGCAAATTGATAGTTTTCAGCCGTTTCTGGTGGACTATCTATTAATTCAAAGAAGATATTGGGAAATTATTGAAATACTCGATAAAAAATACTGTCAGTTTTCACAGGCTGCCGATCGTCAAAATTGTTGTCTTTTTGTTTGGGCAGAAAAACTCCATCAATTCGAGTCGCCGATCGCTCGATCGCAACCGAAGATAATTGATATTGAGCCGCAGTTTCAACTGGTTCGCCTATAAGTTCAAAAAAGAGACTAGGATACTCTTGAAACAGATAATAAATAATATGAGTCATTTTTCATAGATCTATCGCCTCCTTTTAAGGAGGGTTGCGGGGATCTTCTATAGCCATAGCCCTCCTTTTTAAGGGGGTTGGGGGATCTCCGTGGCGTAGTCGTGGCATACCCAAAAATTAATCCTCCCTAAACTTAGGAAGGATTATGTCATCATATTTTACCCTACACAAACAAGTGCGAGCGCCTTCTACGCACCCGCACTAGATGCAGCCAATTCTGCTAACTGTTCCTGTTGATCTTGAGCGATACAATCCTGAATAATTGTTTCTATATCGCCTTCTAGGACTGGGTTCAGAGAATAATTCTGTCCCAAACGATGGTCTGTGACGCGATTATCTTTGTAGTTGTAGGTGCGAATCTTCTCCGATCTCGAACCTGTTCCAACTTGCGATCGTCGCATCGAAGTAACGGCTTCTTGTTGTTCCCGCAGCTTCATTTCATACAATTTAGCCCGCAGGATTTGCATTGCTCGTTCTTTGTTTTGTAACTGGCTGCGTTCTTCCGTACAGAAAATCCGAATTCCCGTCGGTTTGTGGAATAAGTCTACTGCTGTCTCCACCTTGTTGACGTTTTGACCACCAGCACCGCCAGAACGAGCTGTTTTCATTTCAATTTCGGTGGGATCGATGTGAATTTCTACATCATCTACTTCTGGCATCACCGCCACAGTAGCAGTAGAAGTGTGGACTCGTCCCCCTGCTTCCGTCACTGGTACGCGCTGAACGCGGTGAACCCCTGCTTCAAACTTGAGTTTGCTGTAGACCGAGTCACCTTGAATTTCTAGCACTGCTTCTTTGAAGCCACCCATTTCTGCCAAAGATTCGCTCACCAGCTTGACGCGCCACTTTTGAGTATCGGCATAGCGCGAGTACATTCTAATTAAATCGCCAGCCCAGATACTTGCCTCATCGCCACCAGTACCCGCCCGAATTTCTAACATGATATTCTTGTCATCGTTCGGGTCGCGGGGTAAAAGCAAAATCTTCAAGCGCGTTTCTAGTTGTTCCAACTGCGCCTCTAATTCCTGCACCTCCAAAGCTGCCATTTCCTGCAACTCTGGATCGCCAGCCGCCTCTTTTAAGACTTGACGCGCTCCCTTGAGTTCTTCCTGAGCGTTTTTCCAAGTCTCATAGGTATTAACGACTTCTTCAAAAGAAGAACGAGCCTTCGCTACCCGTTGCATCTCTACCGGATCGGTAGCAATGTCTGGGTCGGCAAGGCGACGAGTCAATTCGTTATAGGTTTGCTCGACAGATTTAAGCTTGTTTAGCAGGTAAGGTTCCGCCATAATCGCGATCGCTCAGCAAATAGTAAGTTGGGTCATAATCGAAAATTTTAGACTTCAGATTTTTTCCGACCTAAATCCAAAATCTAAAATCCAAAATCGAGCTGACCGCGCTACTTCTTCTTGGACTTGCCTTCTGACGTGCCTTGCTGAGAATCCATCATGCCGTATTTTCTCAAGAAGCGTTCTACGCGCCCTTCAGTATCGATAATCTTTTGAGTTCCAGTATAGAACGGGTGATTGCCAGACCAGACATCAACGTGGAGTTCTGGCTTGGTCGAACCAACAGTCATGACTAGTTCCCCGTTGCAGTAAACCTTAGCTTCGGGATACCACTGCGGATGAATATCTGGTTTTGCCATCTCTTTTTCCTAT
>NZ_JBOFLP010000343.1:0-7473 GCF_051657925.1 Chroococcidiopsis sp. | reverse complement strand
AGAGCCAGAACAAACCTTATCTCAGTCCTCAATTTAGACCACATAACTATACAATTGCTCGGCAAGAGGAGTCAGACAGATGAGTTTATTCAGAAATTTCTCAATTGCGATCGCTGGTGCTGGATGTATCGTTCTCGCCACCACAGCCCAAGCTGGGGCTTCCATTACCTTAGAATATGACGACAGTATTGGTAGACCTGCTAACTTTGCCGCAGGTGAAACTCCATTCACTCCAGGTACGCTTGCTATTCCTCAAGGCATCGCCGTACAAGAAGAAACAGGTAATGTCTTCGTGGCTAATGACGTAACCGATCGCCTGGAGGTTTTCGATTCCCAAGGTAATTA
Organism: Chroococcidiopsis sp.; assembly: GCF_051657925.1. Lineage (NCBI taxonomy): Bacteria > Bacillati > Cyanobacteriota > Cyanophyceae > Chroococcidiopsidales > Chroococcidiopsidaceae > Chroococcidiopsis > Chroococcidiopsis sp. The sequence goes on along the minus strand of NZ_JBOFLP010000343.1, from coordinate 7,128 downwards.
TCTTAAAGGCATTGGTGGTACGGGTAGCGGACCTGGGCAATCTGACGGGCAATCAGCGATCGCATTTGAACCAGAAACTGGAAATTTATATGCGGGTGATGTTAATAACAACCGGATTAACGTGTTCGATCCGCAAGGTAACTACGTCAAATCCATTGCTCAAGGTCAATTTAGCGGACTAATTGAAGGCAGACCTTTCTTTGGACCATCGGGTATTGTATTCGATAATAGTGGCAACGGATACGTGGGTGACTATAGCAGCGATCGCATCCTGAAATTTAATCCCTCAAGTGGCGAGATAACTGGTTCTATCGGCAGCAGTGGAACCACACCTGGACAATTTCAAGGACCCTCAGGCATAGCAGTCAAGTCTGATGGAAATTTAGTTGTGACTGACCAGTTCAACAACCGCATTCAAGTAGTTAGCCCAGAAGGTGATGCGCTGCTTTCCTTCGGCAAACAAGGTACTGGCGAGGGAGAATTCAATCAGCCAATCGATGTTGAAGTGGACGAGAAAGATAATATCTACGTGACGGATTCTATCAATAGCCGCGTCCAAGTATTCGATAAAAATGGTAACTTTCTGAGTGCATTTGGCGAACCTGCCCGCGATGCAAATGGTAATGTCGTACCACCTTTATCGTTAGGCGCACCCTCTCCCTATGGCGATCCCTTAGATCTCGAACCAGGCAAGTTTAATTGGACGGCGGGTTCAGACTTAAAAGATGGCAAGCTTTATGTTGGCGACTTTTTCCAGGGTCGCGTCCAAGCGTTAGATGTGGTCGATAGCTCCTCATCATCTGCTGAAGTTCCCGAACCTTCTGCATTTTTGGGTGTAGCTGTTTTAGGTGCTGGCGTTGCTGCTGTCAAGTTGAAAAAAAGCCTGCGGCAAAGGCATCTTAAGGGGTGAGGAGTGAGGGGTGAGGAGTGAGGGGACAAGGAGGACAAGGGGGACCAGGGAGCTGAGGAGTTGGGGAGCAATTCAAAATTCCATACACCCTACACCCTACACCCTACACCCCATTCATCACACTCCACTCACCACTCCATAACAAATGACAAATGACGAATGACCAATGACCATAACACAAGTTAGCATCACCGATTTAATTTATAGTTGGTTGGAGCGGAATGTCGATCGCGCGGGTTTGAATTGGTTGGAGGAAAAGCGATCGCAAATTGCTCAAGGAGCGGCTGTAAAAATATTTTTTACAGCTTTTAGTGCTACGCCGCGCTATACGGGCAAAAAAAGCTTGCAGTTAACGCCATCCGACTTGCAAGCAGCCGCGATTGCCCGCAAAGGTTGGTTTCCGATAAATTGGAGTGTCGATCGAACTGCGCGGATATTCCTAGTTCTAGCTCTACCACAAGATGACGAATCACAATACTTGCAAACGTTAGAGCAAGTCTTTACTGCTGCTGATATAGGGGAGTTAGTCGCACTCTACCAAGCCCTACCATTGCTATCTTATCCAGAGCGAATGAAAGCGCGGGCGGCTGAGGGAGTACGCAGCAACATGACTGATGTATTTAATGCTGTAGCCTTACAAAACCCATATCCAGCCGAGTATTTTGGCAATCTTGCTTGGAATCAAATGATATTGAAAGCATTATTTGTTGGTAGTCCACTGCATTTAATTCAAGGACTCGATCGCCGTGCTAATCCAGAACTAGCCGAGATGTTAGTCGATTATGCCAGCGAACGCCAAGCCGCTAACCGCTCGGTATCTCCCGAATTGTGGGAATTGGTAAAAAAAAGTCAAAAGTCAAAAGTCAAAAGTCAAAATGTCCTTACACCCAATACTCCACAACTACCAATTACCAACTACCAATTACCAAAATCATAAATCGCGATCGCCCCTTAACCAGAAGAGTATAAAGCATGAATAATTCCGAATTCCAAATGCCGAATTCCGAATTCTATATCGATCCTCACATCCACATGACCGCTCGCACTACATACGATTACATAATTATGCGGGAGTCAGGGATTGTGGCGACGATTGAACCTGCCTTTTGGTTGGGACAACCTCGCACCCACGTTGGCACGTTTCAGGATTATTTTAATAGTTTGGTAGGGTGGGAAAGGTTTCGAGCGAGTCAGTTTGGGATTCAACATTACTGCACGATCGGCATCAATCCGAAAGAGGCTAATAACGAAGCTCTAGCCGAGGCAGTGATGGAGTTGTTACCACTGTACGTTTGCAAAGAAGGTGTGGTAGCAATTGGCGAAATTGGTTATGACGACCAAACCCCAGCCGAAGACAAATACTTTCGCCGACAACTAGAACTAGCGAAAGAACTAGATATGCTGGTGTTAATTCATACGCCCCATCGCAACAAAAAAGCAGGAACGAGTCGCAGTATGGATGCTTGCATCGAGCATGGCTTAGATCCAGCACGGGTAATTATCGACCATAACAACGAAGAGACAGTACAGGAAGTTTTAGATCGGGGATTCTGGGCAGCTTTTACCATTTATCCGCAAACTAAAATGGGAAATGCACGTATGGCAGAAATTGTCAAGCAATACGGTTGCGATCGCATTATTGTCGATAGCAGTGCTGACTGGGGCATTAGCGATCCGCTTGCCGTACCCAAAACTGCCCAACTGATGCGAGAACGGGGGATTCCAGAGACTTACGTTCGAGCAGTTTGCTACGAAAATGCGCTAGCTGCATATAGCCAAAGCGGACAAATACAAGAAACAGACTGGCTTGCTTCAGATGCGATCGATCGGCGACAGATGTTTAACGGTAACTCAGTGTTGCGCGGACAAGAACCAACCGTGAGATCGAGCCGCGATTACATTTTGATCGAGTAGGGTGCGTTATTAACGCACCCTACTACTCACCCCTCACCCCTCACTCCTCACCCCTTATGAGTGCCACAAGTCTAAATTCATATCGCTTTTGGGCGTATCTTCAGTTGATGCGTCCGGCTAATATTGTTACTGCTTGGGCAGATATTCTTGCTGGATTTGCGATTTCTGGCTTTATGGTGATTCAAGCTGGAACTCTAGAATTGGAGGCACTCGGATGGTTGCTGTTAGCGACCACGGGTCTGTATGGTGGCGGAGTTGTATTTAATGATGTCTTTGATGCCGAACTAGATACTAAAGAGCGACCCGAAAGACCTATCCCAAGTGGGAGAGCATCCCGTCAAAGCGCAGCTACACTGGCTAGCGTGCTGTTACTTGTTGGTATAGTCGCCGCTAGTCAAGTTTCCTTCCTAAGTGCAATTTTGGCTATTTGCATTGCAGTTGGGGCAGTCGTGTATGACAGTTTAGGCAAGCATCAGCCTCTAGTAGGGGCGCTGAATATGGGCTTGTGTCGCGGTGGCAATCTCTTACTCGGTATGAGTGCCGTGCCTGCAATAGTTGGTGAATATTGGTTTTTAGCACTTATTCCGATTTTTTACATTGCTGCAATTACTAGCCTCAGTCAGGGTGAAGTACATGGAGCTAAAGGTAATACTCCGACGATCGCGCTTTTACTAATTTTTACCGTCATTGGTGCGCTGTTTGGATTAGAGCTGTTGCCCAATTATCACATCCTCAAAGCATTACCCGCGATCGCGCTATTTACTGGATATCTACTGCCCCCCGTTATTCAAGCTGTACGCCAACCCACTCCACAACAGATCCGCAATGCCGTGCGCTCGGGCATACTATCGCTCGTCATTCTCGATGCAACTATTGCCGCTGGTTTCGCCAGTTTGCCTTATGGCTTATTCGTTCTGTGTCTTTTACCGATTTCGATCGCACTCGCACAAATATTTGCTGTGACTTGAAAAGAGGGATAAGGGGTAGGGGATAAGGGGTAAGGGAGATTGCCCTTCAAGCTTTACCCAACTACCAACTACCAACTACCAAACTTTTACAATGACATCAAATTCATTAAGTCATAACAGGTCTCGAAAAATCACGATTATTGGTGGACGGGGTAGGATGGGTAAGTTTTTTACCCAACATCTGTCTACAACTGGGCATCAGGTTAGTACTTTGGGTAACCAGGACTGGGATCGAGCCAGTCAACTGCTGGGTGAAGCAGAACTTGTCATAGTTAGCGTTCCCATCGAACGGACAGTAGCTGTTATCGAACGTGCAGCCAAGTATCTGTCGCCAACTACAGCTTTAGCTGACATTACAAGTATTAAAGCCCAACCCGTACAGGCAATGCTGGCAAATCATGCCGGAGCCGTGATGGGATTGCATCCGATGTTTGGTCCCAGCGTTAAATCGTTTGCTGGACAAAAAGTCGTGATTTGTTCTGGGCGAAACGACGAAATATTTCAGTGGTTATTAGATTTTATTGCCGATCGCGGTGGCGAATTAATTAGCTGCACGCCTGAAGAACACGATCGCATTATGGTAACGATCCAAGCAACGCAACACTTTTCTCGATTTTGCTGCGGTGCATTCTTATCAGTAGAAAACATCGATCTCGATCGAAGCTTGTCAATGTCAACTCCCAGTTATCGTCAAGAGATTGAGATTGTCAATCGCTTATTCACACAAAATCCAGCTTTATGCGTAGATATTATGCTAGCTACAGAAGAAAGATGCGAAGCGATCGCCAGATTAGCACAAACCTACAGCCGTTTAGCAGAACTCGTTGTTAAAAAAGACCGTTCGTCATTAATCCGAGAATTTGAAATTGCCCAAAGCTTTTTTACTCAAGAAAATTTAGCTTCCACCAAACAAAAAGAATACGCAATGCCTTCGGAGGTTCGCGAAGCGACCATTGCTGTAACTCAGTGCCAGCAATCGGTTATCAGTTAATTTTGACTTCTGACTTTTGACTTTTGACTTCCTGTTACCCATTACCCCTATGTTGATTGATATTTTCCACGATTTTGCTTGCCCTTGGTGCTGGATTGGCAAAAAACACTTGTTTGATGCGATCGCTCAATGGCATGGTGAAGCTATCCGCATTCGTTGGCATCCATTCTTATTAGATAACTCCATTCCGCCCGAAGGATATGAGTTTCGTAGCTTTATGCAGGCAAGAAAAGGAATCGAAGCGGCAGCACTACAGCAAATGTTCGATCGCACTCGCCAGATAGGTGAGAGAGCAGGAGTTAAGCTAGATTTTAATCAGATCTCTTTGGCTGTTAACACAACTCTTGCTCATCAATTAGTTGCTTTAACACCTGAAGATCTCAAAACAACTTTAGTTGAAGCAATTTATCAAGCTTATTTTGAACGTAACCTCAATCTTGGCGATCGGGAAACTCTGATTTCTATAGGCGATGCTGTTGGCGTAAATACAAATAAATTTCGTAATTTTTTAGATAGTCATGCGTTAGTTAACTCAGTTATCGCTGAGTCAACATTTGCGCGACTAAATGGGATTACCAGTGTACCATTATTCATCTTTAACAACAAAGTCACAGTTGACGGCTCTCACTCAATCGAAGTATTTAAACAAGCCATGACTCGCGCTGCACTAATGGAAAAAAGTGATGTGTTGGGAGTCGTGAAGAGGGTGTAGGGTGTGGGGTGTGGGGTGTAGGGAATTTAAATTTCTTTCTCCCCCAGCTTCCGCAGCTCTCTTTTCCTCTTGTTCTCCTTATCCCCTCGCTCCTCACTCCTCACTCCTCACATGATTCTTGAAATTCAGCGTCAGACTAATTACAGTCTGCAACCAATTCATCAACGTGTATCTGTCACCTTTCGCTATCAAGTGCATTTCACTAAAGGATTGTTTCAATTAGACAATCCGTTGTTAGCACGGGTGATGACAGCTAGTGAAAATATTCCTAAACAAGCAATTGCAATCGTCGATGCGGGATTAGTATCTCATCATCAAGACTTTATTGCCCAACTATCTACCTACGCTCGACGATATAACCATGCATTCCAGCTGGCTGCTGTGAAAGTCGTTGCTGGTGGAGAAGCTACTAAAAACGATCCCCAGGCAATTGAACAAATTCAACAGCTAATTCACCAAACTGGCTTATGCCGTCACTCCTATGTATTGGCGATCGGTGGTGGTGCTGTATTGGATATGGCAGGATATGCAGCCGCAACCGCTCACCGAGGCATTCGGCTTATCCGAGTCCCGACAACCGTATTAGCTCAAAACGATTCCGGTGTAGGCGTTAAAAATGGCATCAATGCTTTTGGCAAGAAAAACTTTCTCGGCACGTTTGCGCCTCCCTATGCTGTTTTAAATGACTGCGACTTTCTCTACAGCTTGGACGATCGCGATTGGCGATCGGGCATTGCCGAAGCAATCAAGGTTGCTTTAATCAAAGACGCAAGCTTCTTTGACGCGATCGCCAGCTCTGCTCCTGCATTGGTGCGGCGAGAGATAGATGCCATGCAACAACTAATTTATCGTTGCGCTCAGTTGCATCTAGAACATATAGCTAACAGTGGCGATCCGTTTGAAATGGGTTCGTCTCGTCCCTTAGATTTCGGTCATTGGGCTGCGCACAAACTAGAGCAATTGACTGACTACAGCTTGCGCCACGGGGAAGCTGTCGCGATCGGCATCGCATTGGACAGTACCTATTCTTATCTATTAGGGCTACTTTCGCGCGGTGAGTGGCAACAGATACTCAATCTTCTGGAGGCGCTAGGCTTTGCCTTATACGTCCCCCAAATGAGACAAGACTGCTTATTTCAGGGACTCACTGAGTTTCGAGAGCATTTAGGCGGCGAGTTAACTCTCATGCTCCTGCAAGCGCTTGGACAGGGAATTGAAGTTCACGAAGTCGATCCGATGCTGTACGGGGAAGCGATCGCAATTTTAGCTGACAGAAGTAGGGAGCAGTTATCAGTGACTAGTGACCAGTGACCAGTGACCAGTGACCAGTTAACAATCCACTACACCCCACACCCCACACCCCACACCCTATTTACTACTAGCCGCTCTCTACTGATAGCTGACAATGAAAATCGATCGTAATTTACATTTAACATATTGCACTAATATTCATCCTGGGGAGGGGTGGAGCCAAGTTTTTGCTAACCTCCAGCAGTACATTCCCGCATTGAAGCAACGGCTAGCTCCCAAACAACCATTCGGGATTGGGTTGCGCTTGGCAGATGTGGCGGCGAGGGAACTGTTAACAGAAAATAATCTGATTGAGTTGCGATCGTGGCTGCGCGATCGCAAT
>NZ_JBOFLP010000342.1:0-25257 GCF_051657925.1 Chroococcidiopsis sp. | reverse complement strand
AGATTTTGTGGCGATTTATCAAGTATCAATGGATTGAAATAGATGCTTACTATAGTTGGGAAACTTTTGTCGCATCTGTTGAAAGAATTCTCAGAGAATTTGGAAAAAAGTATGTAATTAATTTTGTCTAACTACTTATCATACCTTCAGCCCGACGCAACTCGACGAAGCCTTAAATGCAGCTCGCACGCCAGCCGTTGCCGATCGCCTAAAAGTGGTAGTAGTCGAAGACTGCAATTTCAATTCTGTCGGTCAGTTTGGGGAGCAGCAGTTCGAGCTATTGCAATGCCTTCCCCACTTACCACCAAACACCAAACTGGTATTCACCGCCGCCTCATTAGACAAACGGCTGAAAATTGCTAAATTCCTACTCAAACACGGGCAATTGAAAGAATATCCCTTACTCCCACCTTGGCGCACTGACCTAATCGCTCAATCGATTGCAGCGCGATCCAAAGCCATGAAGCTGTCGCTGTCTAAGCCAGTCGTCACTTACTTGGCTCTGGCGATCGGTAACGACTCCGCCAGGGCAGCATCAGAGCTAAACAAGCTAACGATCTACGCTCAAGGCAAATCCCTAAGTCAATCGGAAGTAGAGGCTTTAGTCCCTTGCCATACTCAAACCAGTTTTCAATTGGCAGAAGCAGTCAGATGTGGCGATTCAACTAGGGTCGTCCAATTAACTCATGACCTTTTGTCTCGTACCCAAGTGCCACTAGCGCTCGTTGCTACGCTCCAGACCCAATTTCGGACTTGGTTATGGGTGAAAAGTGTCCTCAAAGACCGAGTATGACGGAAAGATGCAGAAATTGCCCAATTATGTGGAATTGGCAATCCCAATCGGCTCTACTACCTCAAAAAGGATGTTGCAGCCGCTTTTATCAAAGCCTTGACTACTGCTGCGATCTGGTTGTTTGAACTGGAGGTTGAGCTAAAACAGGGTGCAAGCACAAAAGTCATGCTGCCAGCTTTTCTCAAAGTAGCTCGATTGTTTAATTGACAATAATTTACTCGTTAACGGTAGAGTTGTGCGGCGGCAGGTAGCCTCGACCTTTCACCGACAACCTCCGTACCGTCCGCATAGAGGGTAGTGTTGGGCTGCTGGCTGCACGATCGCGCTATTTTGTTCTTGGACGCAACTCAAAAGCAAGATCGGCACGATAAAAACACACATCAAACTCCGCAAAGAAATTCATGTGACCCAGAATTAACGGAGCTTCTCTGGATTGTGTCCAAGCAAAAGCCAGCAAAACAGAGGGAAACTCGGCAACTGTGGCTGATAACACCAAGCCTCGCGCCTCCATCTGGGCTAGATTACCGCTCAACTGGATTGGAACTGTCTGCTCTTCCCAGACTACTCCTAATTGCAAACCGATATCGTAAGGCAACACGTTGACACTTGCGCCTGTGTCTAGCAAAGCCATAGCCTCAAAAGACCGATCTCTGTAGGTCAACGCGATCGCAAGATAAGGCAAGGTGCTAGATAGACCAAAACTATTGGTACGCTCGATAAAAGGAAATCGCTTGCCGTCAAGCATCGCCTGCTTGCCTTGCCGCTACTAAAAGCTCTGAAAGTGTTTGAGCCGCTTCGTGTGCTTCGTAGGGCGACCATACAACCGCTTCAGTAGATGCTAACTGCATTAGTAGCACTCCTTCTTGGGATTGACTATTAGTTGCTTCTAGCTCACAACCGTCTTCTTTTGCTACCGCCAGCAGAAGAAAATGGATGAGGCGTAGCTTATCTTGGTGAGATAGTTGACTGACAGCAGGAAGTAACTCAGACAGGGGCATAGGCGACAAAGACTATTTAATTATTAGCCTAGCTTAATTAGGGATGGGTGTGTTTTGCTCCAACCGAGGATCTAAGCAGCCTAATGTTTGCGCTGACTGGACACAGATAACCCTCGCAACTCAACCAAGTTTGCTGTGACGTTCCGGTACAGCGCGATTGTTAGCTAGAATTTCTCACCGATCTGACTCACCAAGTTTCCAGGGTTGCTGTCTCCACCCTAATCTCCGTTTCGCTGATGAAGTATCCACTTGAGGCATATGAATCTCCACAAGCTCTACAGTTTCTTGAACCGATGCTTCAAGTTGATTGACCGCTACAGAGGGTTCTTGATGAAACAAGTTTTCGAGGCGAGCAGCAAGATTCTCAGGCGCAATCTCCATCTGCTCAATAAACCTGCTCATCCGCTTGAATTGGAATGTGGAATAATACAAACGATTTAAGCCAGACAACACACCGAGAAGGTTTTGGGCTGACTCAACTAGGATTTGATAATACCAAAGTGTTGTATCTCGCTTAGCCAACCGTTCCTGCATTCCCCAAATTGCAAAGAACTTGAGATAATGCTCAACCATCTTCTGCACCAGCCCATCTGGATAATTCGCAATTCTGGCTTTCCATTGCTGGATGAGTGGTTCGCCGTAGAGTGGAATTCCGACTAATGTTCCAGACATAGCTTTCACCAATGGAGATTGAATATCATGCCCTTCTAAAATATTTGAAATATCCTTCTTCCATTGCGCGACCGTCACATGACCAAATTGGCACTCGACACCGTTCACCAAATAACTCTCGGCAAACCCGCCCTCTTTTTGATCGCCCAAAACCCAAAGTCGCTCTGAACCCTGATTCTGTTGACGTGCAAGCTTTAATTCTTCTTCTGAGGGCAATTCGTCATAATAAATACTCATGTCACAATCCGAGTATTCGTCACCCAGACCTTCTGCGACTGAGCCTGCAACCATTGCAGCTTTAGTTTTCGGATTGACGATATAGGCTTTGACATTGCGCTTTGCCAATTCCAACAGGTATTGATTTCTATCTGTCATGGATTTTTGTGTCTGGATAGAGCTATACATCCATGATGCAGCACTGAATTTTTCCAGCTAACGGTTAGCCTGTTTTTGATAGACGCTAAGTTAACGATCGACAGGCAATTTCCACCTCGGATAAAGTCGATCAAACGTTTCACGCTGCTGCTTAACCCTCTTTAATCACATTGGTGAGAGTAAATTCTGAAACCTGCTCTACAGAAGGATTTCTTCTAAAATGCTCTAAATGAAGTCAGATATTAGAAAATCAAGCTTGAAAGTCACACGGGATAGGCAATCTCAATTTAGAGTTAGATTTTTCCTTCTTTAAAGTGATTAAAGAGGGTTATAGCAATTTTCAATTGGGTGGAACATAATAACAGCAGTGAGTAAACCAGCCGATTATACCTTTATTCGTGATTAGATTAATGGCTTCACTAATAGAAGAGTCGAGTTCTTTACAAGTCCGAGCATCAGTAGAGCGTAAAAATTCTTTGAGTTTTGACCAACCGTTTTCAATCGGGTTAAAATCAGGAGAATAAGGAGACAAGAATTTCACTTTGGCTCCAACAGATTCAATAGCTTTTCTAACTTTTATGGCTTTGTGAGCGGGTAAATTATCCATCACTACACAAGCTCCAGCCCAAAGCTTAGGTACAAGTACTTGCGTTACATAAGCAAGAAATGCTTCTTTATCTGTCCATCCTTCAAATGTGAAAGGAGCGAAAAATCCTGTTGTAGCAATTGCTCCGATCGTGGTGACATTTTTGCCGCGATTATAAGGAGAATTACTATCAGCTCGCTGACCTTTTTTCGCTCTGGCATAACGACGAGTCATAGCTAGATTGACCCCAGTTTCATCAATAAAAACCAAATCTTTGAGGGGAACTTCTCCAATGGTTGTCCAATACTGGCTTCTCCATCTTTGTACTCGTTCGGATACGGCTTCATGAGCATGAAGAGTCTTTTTTTTCCTAGTTAATTCCAATCTCTGTAAAAGGCGGCAAATAGTTGGAATACTTACTTCTATCCCAATTTTTTCGGTTAATTGAACGCTTAACTGCTGTAAGGTAGCATCGTTATCTTCTTCTACTAATTGACTCAGTATATCTATTTGTTGAGAGTTGAGTAAGGGAGGTTTCCCTCCTCCATGAGGATTGGGTTCTACGCTTGAATAAGCTTCATAGCGTTTTAAAAGCCGACTAACAAAACTGTAACTTACCCCAAATCGAGCGGCTAGCTGACTAGTTGATTCATTTGTCTTGTGCTTAACTTCGATAATTTTCCGGCGTAAATCTGTTGAGTATGGCTTCATCTGTTAGTTTTACTAGGCTTTTCTCCTTTTTCTACTTTCATCTACTCAATTGAAATTTGCTATGAAGGAAAAATTCGGCATATCCTGGTTCGTAACCTGGGACTGCAAGACGATTGGTCGCACGTTTTCGAGCGTAAAGAACTCAAAGACCTGATGAGTAAATACAATATTAAAGCGATCGATTTGCCCAAATTCAGCTACCGAGAGCGAGACTATATCGATGAATATCGGATCTCATTTGCCCAAGCGAGGGGACTCAATGAATTGGGAGTTTTAGGGTTACAGCGCATCCATAAGTTTCTCAAAGAAGCGTATGCAAACATTGACCAAACCGAAGTGTGGAGTAAGCCAGTGAAGTCTACTCGGTCTGCTTCTAAGTCCTCTAAATTAAGCACTTTAGCTGCTGCAACCGCTGAAACTTCAGCTACTGATGCCCAAGCCGTTGTGAGTGGCAAGTAACTAATTACAGTAAGTAAACAGAATTCGATCTATGGTAACCAAGCCGCAAGTTGATGATGAAAACGAATTTACAGACGATGAGTTGGACGACGAGGACATATCTGAGTTATTGGACGAAACAGATACAAACGCTGCAATTGAGCCACCCACTGCTCAAATATCTAATAAGGCTTCAGTATCCGTTATCCCTAATGGAATGACCCGTGAAGCGGTTGACCGACGTAAAAGGAAGCGATTGCTCTACGAACGACGGCGTAAGCAGCTCGATCGCACGATCCTGGCTTTAGCCCTGCGGGGAAAAGATGAGTCGTTCAAAGCCAAGGTCTACGAAATTGTCATCCAAACCGGACTCGATCCCGAAGACCCAGCTTTTCTGCTGCTGATCGCCACGGGGCGATTAGAGTTGCTGCTGGAGGAATCTCCCAAAGAGCTAGAAGCTTTGTTCGACCAATGGACTCAAGGCATTCACGCGCAACTGCAAAACTACCGAGAAGGACTGGAGGAGCACTACGAACGAGCAGCACTCAAAGCTCAAGAGAAGGCGATCGCCCAATCGGTGCAGGCGCTGATCCAAAAAGCTGCCATTGACAAGTTTTTGCACTCCATTAATGCCATTTCCATTGCTGCTGGAGCTGTACTGATTTTGGTAGCAGGGGGACTGGGTTGGTCTTTGGGTATGGGATGGACGACCTGGCAACAAGCACGGGTGGAGTATGCCCCTGGCAAACCTCGCCAGCTCACCCTAGAGGAAGCCACAGCCTTGAAGTGGGCAACTAGCTCCCAAGGGCAATTTGCCCGCAACTTGATGAGTTGGAACCAAACCCTGCTTGCCCGACAGGGGTTTAGCCGCAGCCGACTGTGCGAGCAAGATGCCAAACAGCTCGGTATCACGCTGGAGTTGGAAGGACGGAAAGCCAAGAGGGGTGTGACCTGAATCTGATGTAAAAAACCGAAACCATTGCAATGAAAGTATTTGTGCCATTGACTATAGCAGACTGATGAATTCCCATTTTTGTTCTTTTAAGTATTTGGCATCCTTCGCAGAGCAAGAAAAATCTTGAATTAAACAGAACATCTAATTTTGGTCACATCCCCCCTTTTGGTGCAGCACCCTTAAGCTATAGGATAAGTAAAATAACAGAAAATAACAATCTCTGTTATTACAAACAGAGCACTGCTGCACAGTTTGTGCTAGTGGTTCACGAGCAACATACACGGGTGATGATGCTATGGCTTTACCCCCTTCTTTCAAACAAGCACACAAGGAAGATTTGGAGGCGATCGTCCAGATTTTGGTGAAGATTGCAAACCGCCCTGCCCAGCAGATTAAGCCGCATCTTGATACAATGCTCGAGCAGCTTCTTGAACCCGAGGAGCGCCCCTTCTATGAGACTGCAACCCCCCAGGAGTGGGTAAGTGCCTTTCGTGAATGGGTAGAGAGTCATCGGGGGTTGAATCTTCCTCCCCTTTCTGATGAAGCTATCAGCCGAGAAAGTATCTATGGAGAAAGAGGCTAAATGCCTTTCCTTGCAGATACAAACCTGCTTCTACGGAGCGTCGATCCAAACCATCCAATGAATACGGATGCTGTAAATGCCATTAACAGACTGCGGCAGCGCAGTGAGCAAATTTATATAGTGCCGCAGAATTTGATTGAGTTTTGGAACGTATACAAGTGTCCTCTGGAAAGGAATGGACTAGGACGCACCGCAGCCGAAGCTGAAGCGAAGGTGAACCGCTTGAATGCGCTCGTCTGCGATTTATGGAGAGTGGGAGCGTCTTGCGATTGTTCGTGGTGCGGATCGGAGTCAACATTGGTTGTAGAGTTTCGATCGATTGCTTCATTGAGTGCTTTGCTTCGCCTGTGACTGCCTGACAATAACTTTACGTCCTATGGGAATGCACATCGGCGTTCCAGCTACAGGGTCTGCCACAATCTTACTTTCTAGCCCAAACACCTCTCGCAGCATCGTTTCTGTCATTACCTGTGTGGCTGTGCCTTGGGCAAACACCTGCCCGTCGCGCAAGGCGATCAGATTGTCTGCATAGCGACAGGCTAAATTGAGATCGTGTAAGACCATGACAATCGTTCGTCCACGATCGCGGTTGAGATCGTAGAGTAAATCGAGGACTTCAATTTGATGGGCAAGGTCAAGAAAAGTAGTCGGTTCATCTAGTAGCAAAATATCTGTGTTTTGAGCTAAGGTCATGGCAATCCAGGCACGCTGTCGCTGTCCGCCGGAGAGAGTATCAAGCGGTCGCTCGGCAAAAGGTGCTAAATGAGTCATGGCGATCGCCTCTTTAAGCATCTGTTCGTCTTCCTGCGACCACTGTTGCAGCCAAGTTTGATGCGGGTAGCGCCCTTGAGCAATTAATTCTCTCACCGTTAATCCCTCTGGTGCGGATGGGCTTTGAGGAAGGATGCCAATCCGCTTGGCGACTTCTTTTGTGGGAAGCTGGGCGATCGCCTTGCCGTCAAGATATACCGTACCACTTTGCGGCTTCAGTAAGCGAGCCAGTCCCCGCAGCAGGGTAGACTTGCCACAGCCGTTAGGACCGACCAGCGCAGTCATTTGTCCAGTTGGAATGGCGAGGTCGAGACTCGCTACGACCGAGTTTTTGTCGTAGGACAGGGTTAGTTTACGGGTTGTTAAGGTGTAGGAACTATCGATTTCGGTCTTCATCGGTGGCAATCATCTGCTGGAAAATTAAGGGCTGACGCAGCTGCGGCTCAATCTACCGATGAGAGTCACAGACCTAAAGCATGAGAGCGAGTAACCATCAGCAAGATCGCCCATGACGATTTCGATACAACAGATAGAGAAAATAGGGCGCACCCACAGCAGTGGTGATAATACCGCAGGGGAGTTCGATCGGGGCAAACAGCGATCGCCCTACTAAATCTGCTAGTACCACGATTGCACCTCCCATCATGGCTGCGGTTGGCATCAACCCTTCATGGGAAGATCCTACCAGCATTCGCCCCAGATGCGGCGCAATTAAGCCGACAAAAGCAATTGTGCCAGCGGTTGCCACTGCTACCCCAGCCAAAGCAACGCTAGTCAGTAACAGCAAGCCACGCTGCCACTCTACTGCACTTCCTAAACCTCTGGCAACGTCATCACCCAAGTTCAGGATGTTGAGCTGCTGTGCCAGCATCAACGCTAGCGGTACTAAAACAATCAGCCAAGGGAGGATGGCGGCTACGTGTTCCCAACTACGTCCATAGACGCTACCTGCCAGCCACACTGAAGCTTGACTGACACTATTAATTTCCCCAAACGCTACCATCAAGTCAGTGAAAGCCGAGGCGACCGCCTCTAGTCCAATCCCAATCAAAATTAATCGGATGGGAGAACTGCCTCGATCCCAAGCCAATAAGTAAATTAGTAAGGCAACAACTACAGCACCACCAAAAGCACTCCAAGGCAGGAGATACATCGGCGCTGACGGTAACAGTACAATTAAACTTACAGCCGCTAGACTAGCACCAGCGGTAAAGCCAATAATACTAGGGTCGGCTAGAGGATTGCGCGTTAGCCCTTGCAAAATCGTCCCAGAGATCGCTAGCCCCACTCCTACCAAGAAAGCAACTAAAGTTCTAGGCAGTCGCAGTGTATTAATAATGAAAGCATAGTCGGGATTGTCCCAACCGAGTATAGTTTTTACAACCTCTAGCGGCGGAATTGGGTATTCGCCTTGTCCGATACTCACAACCATCGCGGCTAGCGTGACGATCGCTAGTGCCAACAGTACTACTGGTACTCGCCGATCGACACGGAAGGATATGCCTAGGCAGCGAGAACGGATAACTAGCCAGCCTTGATTCATCGTTTTACCTTCGATCGTGCCAGATAGAGGAAAAAGGGAGCGCCGACTAAAGCAGTCATCACGCCCACAGGTAATTCTTGCGGTGCTAGGAGTACGCGACTGGCTAGGTCGGCTAAGAGCAATAAAATCGCTCCTACAATTGCCGCATAGGGGAGAATCCAGCGGTAATCTACACCAACGACAAAGCGGACGATGTGAGGTACTACCAAACCAACAAACCCAATCGGTCCGGCGATCGCCACAGCACTGCCTGCTAATAGCACTACACTTACGGCAGCGATCGCTTTTACCCATAGAGTATTTTGCCCCAAACCTTTCGCTACATCCTCGCCTAAATTCAGAACTGTAATTTGTCTGCTCAAGGCAAATGCGATTACTAGTCCGATCGAGATGTATGGCAGCACTTGGATTAACATACTGAAGTCTCTGCCAGCAATTGACCCAGCTAGCCAGAACCGGATTTCGTCTAGCGTGCGTTGGCTAACAATCAGGATGCCTGTAGTGAATGAATAGAATAAAGCCGTGAGAGCAGCGCCCACAATTGTGAGATTTAGGGGAGATAATCCGCCGCGACCGAGAGAAGCTAGCCAATAAACCGCGATCGCCGCCAGCCCTGCACCAATAAAGGCAAATCCAGTGTAAGTATTTACCGAAGAACTACCAAATAGAGAAATCGTCGTGACTACTGCTAAGGATGCACCTGCTTCTATACCTAAGATGGCTGGATCGGCTAGAGGATTGCGCGTTAGCCCTTGCATAATTGCTCCGGCAACAGCGAGGGCAGATCCTACCAAGATGGCAACAAGCGATCGCGGTAGCCTTACCGTCCGAACGATCGAGTGGTTAGCTGAACCGTCAAAATTGGTCAGTGCAGCAAATACAGTGTTTAAAGGAATGTCAGCCGCGCCATAGGCAACGCTGGCAATCAGACACAGCAGCAGAGCGATCGCCCCTAAAAATAAGCCAATAAGCAAGGATAGTCGCAATTGATTACGGTAAGAATAAAAACCACTTTAAACTTATTGCAAGTTTTTTTCAACTTTGATCGATCTATTAATATTCGCTCGTTTGCCAATTGGCTTGACTCCTAGCTTCTGGTTCTCAGTTAATGATAAAAATTTTTAATAACTCTTGAGAAAATCACAAAATATCTTAATCGGAGCGACTGCTGTTTTCCAGTTAAAGATGGTACTATCTGGATTGTAAGTTTATTAAGACTAATTCTCAACAAAGTCTGAGTTTGAAACAACTACCGTAGTTAGCAGAACAGTATCAAAAAGATAACTGTTAATTGCTAGCTGTAAGAAATTGTTGAGGTTGAGGTTGGAGGTTATTTCATCCAATGGATACTGTAAAAGCGATGAGCAATCTTGAGGACATACTCAAAAATCTGGGAATTCCAGCAGAGTTAATACATCCTAATGCTTTGCTTCATCGGGATTTGCAGCTAGATTCGACGGAAACGATTGAAATTTCTCTGGCATTAAAACGCAGACTGGGAATTAAGGTTAAATTAGAAACTCGTCAGGACAAGAGTTTAGCTGAGGTCTGTACTTTAATCGAGTCAGCCATGTCAAAACAGATGGAAACTCAGAACTAAATTCAGACTCGATTGTTGAGAATTATTTTATCTAGTGGGAATAGGTTAATGAATACGATTAGTATTAAGACCTTGCCAAAAAAACTGCCAAAAAAACTCAAATTAAAGGGATTGGCGTTGACATTGCATCCATACCCAGGATTGCTAGGTTAATCGATCGCTACGATCGCGAAACCTTAACAATGATATTTACTCCCCAAGAACAAAACTATTGTCAGTCACTGAGTAATTGCGATCGCGTGGCGCTTTCCCCAAATTGCGCTTATGCACTCTGTTTTGCCATCAAAGAAGCCGTAGGCAAAGCTTTAGGTATTGGTTTAGTGGGAATCGACTGGAATGAAATTGAAGCAGACCTCACCCAAGAACAGCCAGCAGTTTGTTTGCACGGACGGGCAAAAAATCAAGCTCAAAGACTGTGTATTCAACAGTGGTTAGTTGACTGGTGGAAGTGGCAAGATTGCGTGGTGGTCAACGTT
Organism: Chroococcidiopsis sp.; assembly: GCF_051657925.1. Classification (NCBI taxonomy): domain Bacteria; kingdom Bacillati; phylum Cyanobacteriota; class Cyanophyceae; order Chroococcidiopsidales; family Chroococcidiopsidaceae; genus Chroococcidiopsis; species Chroococcidiopsis sp. The sequence continues at coordinate 14,756 of NZ_JBOFLP010000342.1, read as the reverse complement.
TTAGCTCTCTCTACAGACCTATAAGACTTAAAAGATTTCAATGAGTAAGATTCGCGAACAACGACCCGATACTTTTAACATTGCTGCCTATTTGCTTGAGAGCAATTTAGAGCGAGGAAATGGAGTAAAAATAGCATTTTGCGATCGCGATAAGACTTATACTTATTCGCAGTTAAATAGTCTCGTCAGACGTAGTGCTAAATTACTGATTGAGCTTGGTATAGAAAGAGAAAATCGGGTTGGTATATTATTACCAAATCGGGTGGAATCAGCGATATTTTTTCTCGGAGCAATTTGGCTAGGTGCTATACCCGTACCAATTAATCCTGCTTGCTCTTTAGCAGAAATTAACTACATTCTCCAAGATTCTCGCCTCAAAATTTTACTAACTAGTCAAGCATGGCAAGAAAAACTATCTCCTTGTTCATCAGATTATTTACGTCAGGTATTACTTATTGATGGCGATCGACCATTTTTATCTTTACTTGAAGATTGCCCAGAACTAACAACTTGTGCGCCAACATCACCCGATGAAGCAGCTTTTTGGCTCTACACTTCTGGTAGTACGGGACAACCGAAAGGGGTAATTCACGCTCATCAGAGTGTATTAGTTTGCGTCAAACAATACGCTGAAGCTATCCTGAGCTTAAATGAAAAAGATATTTTCTATTCTGTTGCCAATATCGCTTTTGCCTATGGTTTGGGTAACAGTCTTTATTTTCCATTAGCGATCGGTGCAACTTCAGTGTTATCTGATGCTAACAATGCTTTTGATATTATCGACGATATTCAACGCTATCGACCGACAGTATTTTTCGGCATACCTAGTGTCTATGCCAAAATCTTAGAGTTAAAAGAAATTGCTGCTTTGGATTCATCATCGCTGCGCTTATGTGTGTCCGCAGCCGAACAACTACCGAAAAGTATTTGGCAAGAATGGACGCAGGTGCATGGTTTAGAAATTTGTGAAGGAATAGGAACTACAGAGTTTTTGCATATATTTCTCTCTAATCGCTTGGGAGAATCTAAACCAGGAAGTTCTGGTTGTCCCATCCCTGGCTATGATATTCGAGTTGTTAATGAACGAGGTCTTCCCTGTGGAGTTGACGAAATTGGCGAACTAGAGGTGAGAGGTGAAAGCCTCATGTTGGGTTACTGGAATCAACTACAAAAAACGCGCCAAGCTATCTACGGAAACATGATGCGAACTGGAGATAAATATAAACGCGATCGCGATGGTTTTTTCTGGTTCATGGGACGAGGCGATGATTTATTTAAAGTTAACGGTCAGTGGATATCGCCTTTAGAAATAGAAGAAGTTTTGCATCAGCATCAACAAGTGTTGGAAGTTGCAATAACACCAGAATATAACGGCGGCGATCGCCTGACGGAGATTGTTGCCTATATCAGCTTAAAATCTGCACAACAGCCTAGTATTGAGATTGAAAAAGATATTCGTCAGTTTGCCAAACAGCATTTACCTCATTTTAAAACTCCCAAACAGATTTACTTTGTGGAGAGTTTACCTCGTACCTCTACAGGAAAAATTCACCGTCTTTTGTTGAAACAAAAGCAGTTCGATTTATTAACAGCGAACAGTTAACAGCAACCAGTTAACAGTTAAATCATTTACCCGAACTCAATTAATGATAACTGATAACTGATTTAACCGCTTAATTATCAATTAAATGACAAGCTAATGGTAATAGAATTTAAAACCGCAATTAAATATCGAGAAACTTTTGTTCCTGGTCAAAGGGAAGCGATTGTAGTTCTCAACAATCTCCTACAAGCTGGCATTTTTACTCAATATGTCATGTATGAAGGAAAAAACGAAGTTCGCATTGCTGGGGGTGAACTGGCTAAAGTTGTCGTTACTCAAGATAAGATATTACTTGAGGGTGCGGGAAAATCCTCTGTAGAAGCAGTCAGCGATCCCTTTAAACAGGTAGAGACACTTTTAAACTCATTACCGATTGAAGATTGGACAGCGTATGGCTATACGGCTTTCGATCTAGCACGTTTTTATTCTTCTTATGCCAAAGTCAGCCAGCAGTCTTTATGTCATTTTTTAATTCCTGAAACCGAGTTGCACTTTACCAAACAAGGAGTACGAATTAAAACCACTCAGTCATTAGATTTGGTCAGAAGACAACTATTTATCGAGTCCCAATTACCAAATTATCAGGCAACAATTTTCAATATTAACGAAAGCGATCGCGAACAGTATCAAAACTGTGTTAGTACCTTAATTGAAGCAATTAAAAATGCTCGTTTGCATAAAGCGATTATTTCTCGCTCCGTTAAATTATCGGGAAAACTAGATATTTTAGGAACTTATGTTCTCGGTACTAAAACCAATAACTCTGCTCGTTCTTATTGTTTAAATCTAGGAGATGTTGGTGCGGTGGGTTTTAGTCCCGAAACTTTGATGGAAGTACGAGATGGTTTTGTTATCACCAACCCCTTAGCAGGAACTAGACCCCGTGGTGTCAGTATTGAGGAAGATATTAAATTTAACAACGAGTTATTTACTGATGCCAAAGAAGTGAAAGAACATTCTCTTTCGGTTTGGCTAGCACAAGATGAAATTGCTGCTGTTTGCGTGCCAGAAACGGTGCAAATTTTAAACTTTATGGAGGTTAAACAGTATCGTTGCGTGCAACACCTGTCATCGAGAGTCGGGGGTCAACTCAAGGCAGATCATACTCTTTGGGATGCTTTAAAAGTCTTGTTTCCAGGGATTACAGTATCGGGAATTAATAAAGAAAAAGCCCTAGAGTGGATCGATCGCCTCGAAACAGAACCGAGAGGAATTTATGCTGGTAGTATTGGTTGGGTAAACAGCCAGGGAGAAGCAGATTTAGCGATCGCAATTCGCTCTGTTTATCAGTATGGCGATCGTATTCATTTGAATGCAGGGGCAGGAATTGTTGCCGAATCAGTTCCTCAACATGAGTATATTGAGTCTATCAACAAGATGAATACTATGTTGAATAATTTGGTTGTTAAGGATTAATTACTGAGGCAAAACGGAATAGTTTAAGCATTGACAATTAATTTCATTCGACTCAACCATTTAGTTAGGGTGCTGCTATGTATGAAAGTGATTTAAGAAGTTTAAGGGTTGATACGGTTCGAGCGAAAGTTTTAGAGCCTCGAAGATCCCCCCTAGCCCCCCTTAAAAAGGGGGGAATAATGCCCTCTGTCAGTGGAACAAGCCTCCCTTTTTTATTGCTGGAACAATGCCCCCTATCAGTGGAACAATGCCTCCCCTTTTTATCGCTGGAACAATGCCCCCTATCAGTGGAACAATGCCCCCCTTTTTAAGGGGGGTTGGGGGGATCGAGTCTTATCCTAACTGTATTGGTTTAGAGGCGAAGGAATCTCAAGATTTCAAACCGCTGAATCATAGCCTGCAAGTATTAGAGATTCAACCATTCAAAAACCTTTTAAAAAGAGAAGGAGAGCATTTCATCAAGCAACACTACACAAGTATAGAATGTAACATTCCCGAGACTGGAGAAAGGCAAATTCAATACTTAGCTGGTCGTTTAGCTGCTAAAAAAGCAATTGCAACAGTTGTAAATAAAAACAATAATCGAGTGGATTTTTGGCTCGATATTGAAATTCCCAGATTGCCAACAGGTCAACCTTCAGTAATCTTGCTCGGTCGGTGTCAAGAAATAGCAACAAAACTGGGGATCGAGCAATGGTTATTAAGTATTAGTCATACTGCTACCTATGCTGTAGCCAGTGCGATCGCAGTAATTTGAATCAAGTAATAAGTTTTAATATGTCTACTACAACAGTGCCAATAGGTATCCGTTCCCTAGCTGTTAGCTTTCCTAGCATTATCCGTACTAACGATTATTGGCAACAAAAATATCCTGAGATGTTGCATCCAGAGCTAAAAAGAAACAAAAGAAGCTCGATTATATCTAGTAACGAGGATGATGGTTTCACTCTTTGGTCGCAAGAGGTTGCACCCTATTTGTCTGACCCGTTTCGAGGTAATGTAGAACGGCGAGTACTGGGTGAGAATGAATCTTCTTTAGCAATACAATGTCAAGCAGCAACGGAGGCGTTAGCAGCAGCAAAATTGTCAGTTGAAAAAGTAGAGGTGGCGATTGTAGCTTCCCTGTTTGCCGATCGCCTGGGGATGGACAATACCACTGAGCTAGCTCGAAAATTAGGGTTAAATTGTCCTGCATGGAATCTCGAATCAACTTGCTCTAGTGCTTTGGTAGCGCTGCAAAACGCCTGCGCTTTAATCCAGACCGGAGAGTACGGTAATGCCTTAGTAGTTGTCTCGCAGTTTGGCTCGAATACTGTTCGAGAACGAGATACGCTTGCTTGGTCGATGGGGGATGGTGCGGGAGCTTTTGTCGTCGAACGACTCAAACCAAACCAAGGAATTTTAGCTAACAAAATAGTTTCTACATCTGCTACCTACGGTGCATACTCTCACAGTCTAGAGATTGACGAAATAGGTAAACCGCGAATAATAACGCAAACGGGAGAAAATGCTAGCAGTTTAGCAGAAACAGCCGTCGATTTTGTTCGTACTTGCTGCCAAGAAGCTGCGGATAGAGCAGGAGTCAGTTTAGCAGAGATCGATTTTTTTGCTTTTAGTACTCCTACGGCTTGGTATGCAAACGTCTGCACTAGAGCTTTAGGTATCGAACCAGAACGCACTATTAATCTTTATCCTTACTACGCCAACATCGGAGCCGTTTTTCCCCTCGCCAATCTTTACCATGCGGTTAAAGAACAGAAGATTAGAGAAAACAGTTTAGTTCTCGTCTATACTAACGGTGCATCAGCCACCGCAGCAGCAACAATAATGCGTTGGGGAGATGTCGCCTTGGGGACAGCACCAGCACCTCCAATTACTACCCGTGATACTAGTATCCAACTACAGCAACAGCAAATAGAAAAAAGCGATCGCACGGAACAAAAACTATCAAAAACAAAAATTTTAGCTGTTCCACCCGAAAAACGAGAGCAAATAGTAATAGAATATTTAATTGAATGGCTCTCCAATTCTCTACAGCTTTTACCTGAAGAAATTGCTCGCGATCGCCCTTTAATAACGTGGCTTGATTCCTTAATGGCATTCTCTTTGAGAAGTCGCATCGAAGCAGACTTAGAAATCAGAATACCGATTGAAAGTTTCTTTGGCAACAATAATTTAACTAATCTGAGTCAGCTGATATTAGAACGACTAACTCTCAGCAATCTAGTCATCTCTCAGTCAGTAAATAGCGATCGCGAATCGGAACGAGAAACATTGAGTTTGTAAATTTAAGTCAATCGAGAAAACCAATATTTGACTAAATCATGAATTTACATTTACTTTTGAACGCGCTCTCTAACCAAGGTGTAAAACTAGCTGCTAATGGAGATTCTTTAGCTGTCGATGCTCCCAAGGGAGTCTTAACTACAGAATTGCGTGACTCATTAATTCAGCATAAAGCCGAAATTTTAGAGCTATTACGTCAAAATAGCCTTAACCATACAACTTTACCCACCATTGTCCCAGAACCATACAATCGCTACGAACCATTCCCCCTAACTGATATGCAGCACGCCTTTTGGATGGGTCGCAGTGGTGTATTTGAGTTAGGTAATGTTGCCAATCACGGTTACTACGAAATTGAAGGGAAAAATTTAGACTTAGAAAGATTGAATGCAGGACTGCAAAAATTAATCGATCGCCATGATATGCTGAGGGCAATTGTCCTACCAGATGGACAACAGCAAATTTTAGAAACAGTTCCTCCCTATCAAATTGAAGTTTTAGATTTACGAGGTAAAGAGCAAAAAGAGATCGAGTCTGAAATAGAAATTATTCGCGATCGCTTGTCTCATCAAGTTTTACCAGCAGATCGCTTTCCTTTGTTTGAATTTTGCGTCACCTTGTTAGATGAAGCACGTTTTCGCTTACATATTAGTTACGATTTGCAAATATTTGACGCTTGGAGTTTGTTTCGTTTATTTGATGAGTGGTTTCAACTCTATCAAAATCCCCAGTTAGAATTGCAACCGTTAGAAATTTCCTTTCGCGATTATGTACTGACAGAACAAAAGATTCAACAGATCCAATTGTACGAGCGATCGCAAAATTATTGGTTAGGTCGCCTCGACAGCTTACCCCCCGCTCCTGACTTGCCTTTAGAAAAGCGTCCTAGCGAACTGAAACAGCATTTGTGCAAGCGTTATGCTGGACGAATGGAGCAAACCCAATGGCAGCAGTTGAAACAGCAAGCAGCCCAAGCTGGTTTAACTCCTTCTGGAGTGTTACTAGCTGCTTTTACAGAAATTTTGACAGTTTGGAGTAAGAACCCTAAGTTTACGATTAGTCTTGCTCTGTTTAATCGTTTATCACTGCATACCCAAGTCAACAATCTTCTGGGAGACTTCATCTCTGTCACTCTACTTTCAGTAGACAATTCCAATTCCGATCCATTCACCCAAAGAGCTTTCCGTTTGCAGCAACAACTATGGCAAGATTTGGAACACCGCTACTTTAGTGGTGTAAGGGTGATGCGAGAACTAGCGCGGCGAAAGGGTACTGCTCCTAGCGCAATTCCGATTGTATTCACCAGCACCCTCGGTTTAGATGCACTCGGTCAAGAAACGTCCACCTTCAGTCATTTTGGTAAATTGGTTTATGGTATCAGTCAAGCTTCTCAAGCCTGGATGGACGTGCAAGTCTGGGAGGAAAAAGGAGAATTAACCTTTAACTGGGATGTAGTGGAAGAACTCTTTCCCCCAGGACTGATTCAGGATATGTTTGGGGCTTATTGCCAGTTGCTTAAGGATTTAGCCTCTTCGGAAGCTGTCTGGCTAGAAACTAACAGACAACTGCTTCCTGCTAGCCAGTTAGAGCAGCGATCGCTCGTTAATGACACGGCTGCACCGATTTCCGAACAGATGTTACACACTTTATTTACCACACAAGTAGCAGCAAGGAAAAATGAACCTGCGGTCATTTCTTCCCAGCGCCACCTAACCTACCAAGAACTGCACGAACTATCGAATCAGGTGGGTCATAAGCTGCGATCGCTAGGTGTATCTGCTAACCATCTAGTAGCAGTGGTGATGGAAAAAGGATGGGAGCAAATAGTAGCAGTTATGGGCATTTTAGCTGCCGGAGCTGCCTACGTACCGATCGATCCGAATTTACCTCAAGAACGTAGAGAGTATTTACTCAAAAATAGTCAGGTCAGCATTGTTTTAACTCAATCTTGGCTCAAAGAAAAGCTGGCTGACTCTAAAGAGATCGTCATATGCTTAGATAACCAAGATATAGCTAATGAAAGCAAACAGCCATTAGAACCGATCCAAACCCCCGACAATTTAGCTTACCTCATCTACACTTCTGGTTCTACAGGAGTTCCAAAAGGAGTCACGATCGCTCATCGTGGTGTTGTCAATACCATCATCGATATCAACCAACGTTTTCACGTTACTCCAGGCGATCGCGTATTGGCTTTATCTTCCCTCAGTTTTGACCTATCAGTTTATGACATTTTCGGTACTTTAGCGGCTGGGGGAACAATTGTAGTTCCTGACAGTTGTAGCGATCGCGACCCTGCTCATTGGGCTAATGCGATCGTGCAACACCAAGTCACCATCTGGAACTCTGTACCAGCCCTCATGCAGATGATGGTGGATTATGCAGCCGACAACTCTCAAGTCTTAGCAAATCTGCGTTTGGTCTTACTCAGTGGAGATTGGCTACCACTCACCTTACCCGCACAAATCCAAGCATTAGCAAAAGATGTGCGAGTCATCAGCTTGGGCGGGGCAACGGAAGCATCGATCTGGTCGATTCTCTATCCGATTGAAACAGTCGATCCAGCTTGGAAAAGCATCCCCTACGGTCGTCCGATGGTCAACCAACGTTTTTACGTACTCAATGAATTACTAGAACCCTGTCCTGTGTGGGTTGCAGGAGAGCTTTACATCGGCGGAATTGGATTAGCTCTGGGTTACTGGCAACAAGAAGCTAAAACCGCAGCTAGCTTTATCACCCATCCCCGTACTGGCGAGCGATTGTATCGCACGGGAGATCTGGGGCGTTATCTTCCCGATGGCAACATCGAATTTTTGGGTCGAGAAGATTTGCAAGTCAAAATTGGCGGATATCGGATTGAATTAGGGGAAATTGAGTCAGTATTAATTCAACATCCCGCAGTAGATAAAGCGGTAGTAGTAGTAGCAGGTCAACAATTAAACGAGAAACGGCTCGTAGCTTATGCAGTCGTCCACCAAGAAATTTTTTGTCACGAATTGCAGTGTTTTCTCCGAGAAAAACTTCCAGAATATATGATTCCATCTGCTTTCATGTACCTGGAAAGTTTACCGCTCTCAGCTAATGGAAAAATCGATCGCCGTGCGCTCCCCAATCCAGAAGTTCTACTGCAAGAATTTGAAATTGCCTATGCACCGCCTCAGAATCAGTTGGAACAAACTATCGTTACAGTTTGGCAAACAGTACTAAACTTAGAAAAAGTAGGCATCGATCGCAACTTTTTTGAAATTGGTGGTAACTCCCTAGCGATCGCGCAAGTTTATACCAAACTCAAAACTGCTTTACCTAATGAAATAGAACATTATACATCTATAGTCGATTTGTTTAAATATCCCACAATTCGTTCCCTCGCCAAATACTTAGACCAAGTCCAGGAAACAGTGCCAGAAGCAGAAAATCCAGAATTAGTCAAACAACTGACAGCCGGAAAAACTCGCCTCAAACAAAGATTACAAAAATCAAAAACTAATAATTGGTAATTGGTAATTGGTAATTGGTAATTGGTTTTGATATTCGAGCCAAAACAAAAAAATACCTATTTCCTAAAACGGATTTTATTTATCCGAAAACTTTTGGTAGATGGCATAATTATGACACGAGAAATAACTGGTTTAGAAATAGCTGTAATCGGAATTTCAGGGCGCTTTCCCAATAGCAAAAATGTTGAAAGCTTTTGGGAAAATCTCGTAACTGGAAAAGAATTAACCTCAATTTTTCCTGAATCTAGTCACAGGCAAGCAACCGCGGCAGGGGGTATACTCGAAGATGTCGAATTATTTGATGCTTCATTCTTCGGCTTCAACCCTAGAGAAGCAGAAGCGATAGACCCTCAACATCGCTTATTTTTAGAATGTGCCTGGGAAGCTTTAGAAAATGCAGGCTATGACTCCGAACGAGAATCAAGACCAATCGGAGTTTATGCAGGAGTAGGCATCAGTACTTACTTGCTCTATAACCTGAACCCCAACCAAGATTTAATAAAATCTAGGGGTTTTGTACCCACTCTAATAGGAGTTGATAAAGACTACCTCCCCACTCGTGTATCCTACAAATTAAACTTGACTGGACCTAGTGTTAGTGTCGGTACAGCTTGTTCTAGTTCCTTAGTTGCAGTTCATTTGGCGTGTCAAAGTCTGCTTAGTGGAGAATGTGAGATAGCTTTAGCTGCTGGGGTTTCTATTAAAGTTCCTCAAAACGAATCAACCTTGTCTCCAGGGGAAATTGCTTCTGCTGATGGACGATGCCGAGCCTTTGCTGCTGGAGCAAATGGTACGATTGGCGGTAACGGTATTGGGGTGGTGGTTTTAAAGCGTCTCGAAGATGCGATCGCAGATCGGGATTATATTTACGGAGTTATCAAAGGTTCGGCGATCAATAATGATGGTGCTGTTAAAGTTGGTTACACAGCCCCCAGTCAAGCAGGTCAAGCTAAAGTAATTCGATCCGCTCAAATTATGGCGGAAGTAGAGCCAGAAAGCATTTCCTATATTGAAGCTCACGGCACAGGAACTACTTTAGGAGATCCGATTGAAATCGCTGCATTGACCCAAGCTTTTCGAGCCAGTACCGATAAAAAAGGCTTTTGTGCCATTGGCTCGGTGAAAACTAATGTCGGGCATTTGGATGCTGCGGCGGGGATTACAGGTTTAATTAAAGCTGTTCTGGCACTCGATCGCCAATTGCTGCCTCCCAGTCTTAATTTTGACGCTCCTAATCCTCAGATTGATTTTGACAATAGCCCATTTTACGTCAATACCAAGCTTTTTGAATGGAAAACCGACGGCAGCCCTCGTCGCGCTGGAGTTAGTTCCTTCGGGTTTGGCGGTACAAACGCCCACGTAATTTTAGAAGAAGCACCCCCCAGACAGTTATCAGTTAACAGTTATCAGTTATCAGCGAGAAAATATCATATTTTGGTTGTTTCAGCTAAAACTAGTTCTGCATTAGAAACTGCTACTACTAATTTAGTTAATTACTTAAAACAGCAGCCAGAAGTTAACCTCGCTGATGTCGCTTATACCCTACAAGTTGGTCGTCGGGTATTCGATCGCCGTCGGATGGTTATTGTTGAAGACATTGAGGATGCAATCGCCGCTCTGGAGTCACCCCAAAGAGTTTTAACTCACGTTCAAGCATCAAAGAATCGCCCTGTGGTGTTTATGTTTACAGGTCAAGGTTCTCAATACGTCAATATGGCGCGAGAACTCTACCAGACTGAGCGGGTATTCCGTCAAGAGTGCGATCGCTGTTGTGAATTACTTCAGTCTCAGCTCGGATTTGATTTGCGATCGTATTTGTACCCAATAGCAGCAGAAGCGGAACGAGCAGCACAACAGTTACAGCAGACAGCAATTACTCAACCAGCTCTGTTTGTCATCGAGTACGCTTTAGCTAAATTATGGATGTCTTGGGGAGTAAAACCCGTAGCGGCGATCGGTCACAGCATCGGGGAATATGTAGCAGCTTGTATTGCGGGGGTGTTCTCCCTAGAAGATGCCTTGGCTTTAGTGACAGCACGGGGTCAATTAATGCAGCAGCAACTACCAGCGGGAAGTATGCTGGCGATCCCGCGACCAGAAGCAGAGGTACAGCTCTTGCTGGGTCAAAACTTATCTCTAGCAGTAATTAACGGCACATCTGACTGTGTAGTTTCAGGAACGACAGAGGCGATCGAAGCACTACAAGACCAATTAGCCGAGCGAGGAATAGATTGCCGTCGTCTCCACACTTCCCATGCCTTCCATTCCCAGATGATGGAGCCAATCTTAGAACCATTCCAAGCACGGGTCAAACAAGTTCAGCTCAGTCCACCACAAATTCCCTACATTTCTAATGTTACGGGTACTTGGATTACTACCGAGGAGGCTACCAACCCTGCTTACTGGGCTGCTCATTTACGGCAAACAGTACGCTTTGCGGCAGGCTTACAGGAGTTATTTAAACAAAGCGATCGCATTCTTTTAGAAGTAGGCACTGGTAGAACTTTAAGTAAATTAGCCAAACAGCATCCAGATAAGCAGCCTCAACAAGTTGTGTTGAACAGCATACGCCATCCTAAAGAGCAACAATCCGATGTTAGGTTTTTGTTGAATACATTAGGACAACTTTGGTTGGCTGGAGTACAGATAGATTGGTCGGGATTTTATGCCCACAAAAAACGCGATCGCCTACCTTTGCCCACTTATCCTTTTGAGCGTCAACGTTATTGGATCGAACCGCCACAATCGGTAGCTAAAGCAGAACCACCACAGCTTTGGCACTCTTTGGTAGAGACTGGTATTCGGGCTAGTAAGGAAATAAGAGAAGGCGATCGCCAAACTTATTTAAATAATCAGCAGTTGTTGGACGCTCTATGCGCTGCTTATATTAACCTGACTTTAAGGCAGAATGGAGCTTTTAGCAATCTCGAACAGCAATATAGCTTGGAAGAATTGTCTAAACAATGTCAGATTATTCCTCGCTATCAACCATTGTTGGCTCGATGGTTACAATTGCTGGCAAATCGAGGTCAGTTACAACTAGTGGGGGAGAAATTTACTAATATCGCACCATGTTCGAGTGAATCTGTTCGAGATCTTTTAGAAAAAGTCAGGGTTAATTGGACATCTCCTAAAATGTTAGATTTAGTTAGGCAATGTGGCGAAAATCTAGCAGATGTTATTACTGGTCAACAAGAACCATTGCAATTTTTTAAAGGTTTGCTGTACGAATTTGACCGTGCAGAAAATACCAGTCTCAAATCTCCTTATCATGCTCAATACAGTGCGATAATACAAGCTATTTTAGGACAAGCAGTAAGCTCTTTGTTACCGCAAAAGAATTTGAGGATTTTGGAAATTGCTAGTGGGGTGAGCTACGTTACAGAGGAATTAATTCCTATATTACCCGTATCCCAAACCAGCTATACTTTTGCAGATATCAGCGGTTCTTTTGTCAATGAAGCTCAGCAGAAATTTAGCAAGTATCCATTTGTTGAATGTCACTCTTTAAACCTCGATTGCCCTTTGTCAGAACAGGGATTTTCCCAAAGTGGTTTTGATGTCATAGTGGCTGTTAAGTCACTCCATACAGCGAAAAATATAGCAACAATTTCAGAGAATCTTCGTTCTCTATTAGCTCCTGAAGGTGTGCTTTTAATTTGGGAAAAAACCCAAGCAACATTAGATTTTGACATAACTTGGGCTTTATTGATAAATCCTTTACAGGAATCTATTAGTTTAGAAAATCCTTATTTATCTAAAGAACAGTGGCAAAAAGCACTTCGTAGCAGCAAGTTTGTTGAGGTAACTTTACCTGAAAAAGCTTCGGGAGAACATATTTTTCTAGCTCAAGCTGCAACCAAGCAACAAAACACCCGTCAAACATCTCAAGTCGCATCAGGTAAAAAGCAAGATATCGCTGACTGGTTTTCTATTCCCTCGTGGAAACGCTCGATATTACCGCAGCCGATGCGATCTCAAGTTAAATTAACTCAATCTGAATCTTGGTTAGTATTTGTAGATGAATCGGATTTAGGAACGCAAATATTACAGCAGTTAGAGCGTGAGGGACAAGAAGCGATCGCGGTGCGGATTGGCAAACAATTTAGCGATCGGAGCAGTTGTCAAAGTCAAAAGAGCTATACAATTAATCCTGAAAGTAGGGATGACTACAACGCTTTAATTGAAGAATTGCTCAATTTAAATTGGATACCAACTAAGATTTTACATCTGTGGAGCATTACACCTCAAAATCAAATTGAAGCAGGCGATCGCGTTCAACAACTAGGATTTTATTCTCTACTGTTTCTCGTCCAAGCTTTATCAAAGCAAAGTTTGACCGATTTAGAAATTGCAGTCATTAGCAATAACCTTCAGTCAGTTACGGGAGAAGAAATAATCTCTCCAGAAAAAGCGACTTTACTCGGAGCAATTAAAACCATTCCTCTAGAATACCCAAACATTCGCTGCCGTAGCGTTGATATTATCTTTTCAACTGGGCAAGACGAGATCGTAGAACAATTATTGACAGAACTTTCTACTTCATCCTCCAACCAAATTATTGCTTATCGTGGGAAACATCGATGGGTGCAAACCTTTGAACCCGTCAGACTGGAAACTCAGGCAGAAGACGCACCCCAGTTAATGAAAGGTGGAGTTTATTTAATTACGGGTGGATTGGGTGGCATTGGCTTAGTCATGGCAGAACACCTAGCACGAACACTAAAAGCTAAATTGATTCTCTGCGGACGTTCGGAGTTTCCTCAGCGCCACCAGTGGGAACAATGGTTAACTGCTCACGAACAGAGCGATCGCGTGAGCGAACAGATTCGCCAAATTCAGACTTTAGAGCAACTGGGTGCAGAAGTTTTGGTATTTAGTGCCGATGTCAGCGATCGCCAACAAATGCAAGCAGTCGTAAACCAGGCTCGCGATCGTTTTGGTCAGATTAACGGCATCATTCACGCAGCAGGAGTAGCAAAACCTGGGAAAATTGAGTCTAGAAGCTTAGAAACAGTCGAATCAGTTCTAGCTGCTAAAGTGAAAGGTGTTTTGGTGCTAGAAGCGATTTTTCAAGATACGCCACTAGATTTCTTGGCGCTGTTCTCGTCACTCAGTTCTATTTCTGGTGGATATGCAGTAGATTACGTAGCTGCCAATGCGTTTTTAGATGCCTACGCTCACTACCGCACCGCTAACCATAACTCATTTACTGTCGCGATCGACTGGGATAACTGGCAACAAATAGGTATGGCTCTCCAAGCTGAAGTACCAGCAGAACTAAAGCCGTTTTATACCGAAAATCAGAAAAACGGCATTACTGCTGAAGAAGGAATAGATGCGTTTAACCGTATTCTCAGATATCGCTTACCTCAAGTTATTGTTTCTGGACGGGACTTGCAAGTTGCGATCGCACAACACCGTGCTGCTAAAGCGATCGACAGAGAAGCTGAAGTGACTCCGACTCAGCACTTTTACCCTCGTCCTAACTTAAGTAATTCTTATGTCAGTCCCCGCGATCGCGTTGAGCAAATTCTTGCCGATCTGTGGCAACAACTACTCGGTATTGAAAAAGTAGGCATTCACGATAACTTCTTCGAGCTAGGTGGAGATTCTATTCTCAGCTTCCAAGTGGCATTAAAAGCTAACCAGAGTGGTTTGCAACTTCACCCTAATCAACTATTTGAATATCCAACAATTGCAGATTTGGCAAAGATAGTTAGCGCTCTACAGACTACAGAGAAAACTGTAATAACCGAAAAGAGTGATTCTTCTCAGTCTGCTAGAGTTAATGAGAAAAAATCTTTAGACTTCCCAAAAATCAATTTGTCTCAAACAGAACTGAATAAATTTTTGAATAAACTCAACCGTAAAGAAAGTAAGAACTAATATGAAAACCGAAAATATTCAAGATATTTACGAACTATCGCCAATACAGCAGGGAATTCTCTTTC
>NZ_JBOFLP010000341.1:0-27820 GCF_051657925.1 Chroococcidiopsis sp. | reverse complement strand
TGGGGCATTTTCGTACTCATTCCGTTCTTGCAACCGATTCAACAATGGCTTTACGACCATTTCGCTTGGATACCGCTGTTTAGCACTCCACCAGCAGGCTATGGGATGTCGAGTGCAGGCGTGATTCTGGCAATTATGGTTTTGCCCACAATGGCAGCAATTAGCCGCGAAGTTTTACTTGCCGTCCCAAAAGAATTACGCAGTGGTTCGATGTCTTTGGGTGCAACCCGTTGGGAAACTATCTTTGGCGTGCTGTTACCAGCAGGTATTTCTGGCATAGTTGGAGCGGCAATTTTGGCACTCGGACGAGCGCTAGGAGAAACAATGGCTGTGACGATGGTAATCGGAAATACAGCACAAATCAGCCCTTCATTGTTAGATGTGGGATATACGATTCCAGCCGTGCTAGCGAATGAGTTTGGCGAAGCATTAGATGGATTGCACGTCGGTGCGTTAATGTACTTAGCTTTAATTTTATTTTTAGTCACGCTACTGGTAAATATTGCTTCAGTAGCTCTGGTAAAATTTATTAGCCGACACAATTGATTAAATTAAATAGCGATCGCCACGATGTAAATCTATTCTGTTTGCTATTATCTGCCTTTCTCCATCATCAATTTTTAGACTAAATATCTATGCACGATCGCCCAATTGCAGAAAAGATCGACCCATCTTTGGCAGCAGAATTACGCCGTCCCTTGCCTACATACAGAGCAGTTTTTAATAGCGGTATGACTGCGATCGCTCTGCTCTTAACGGCTCTAGCTATATTACCTCTAGGATCGATCTTGCTCGAAATTCTGCTGAGGGGTGGTCAAAACTTTAGCTGGGCTGTGTTTACAAATATACCTGCCCCCGTAGGCGTAACTGACGTTCCCAATGGTTTTGGTAATGCGATCTTGGGGACTTTAATGATGGTAGGTATTGCTTCGGCGATCGCAATTCCAGTAGGAGTGCTAACAGGGATTTTCTTATCTGAATTTGGTAGAGGCACGACGGTCGGAAATTCGATCCGCTTTATCATTACCATTCTCACGGGTATACCTTCAATCATTGCAGGTGTATTTGCTTACGGCGTGTTGATCTTAAGCAAAGTCACGCAATTTTCTGCCGTAGCTGGAGGTTTTGCCCTTGCAATCATCATGCTGCCAATTGTGGCGCTGACGACGGAAGAAGCTTTGAAACTGATTCCCAATCACCAACGCTTGGGTTCCGCCGCCTTGGGTGCAAATCGTCTGCAAACAACATTTCGCGTTGTCGTTGCTTCAGCAATTCCCGCCATCACTACAGGCGTTTTACTCGCTGTTGCCCGCGCAGCTGGTGAAACAGCACCGCTACTATTTACTGCTTTATTTAGTATTAGCTGGCCCGATGGATTGTTTAATCCTACCCCCTCGCTATCCGTCCTGATTTACAACTACGCTAACTCTCCCGACCTTGGCCAAAACCAGATGGCATGGACTGCGGCTTTAGTTTTAGTAGGACTAGTTTTATGTATTAGTATTATCTCGCGAATTGTAACCCGAAGAAGATAGTGACTAGTGGCTGGTGGCTGGTGGCTAGTGACTAGAAATTCTCCCTTGTCCCCCGACTCCCGACTCCCGACTCCCGACTCCCCCATTCATGAATTACACAAAATCAGTAGCAACAAATTTAATTCCAGCGCTGCGAGTGAAAAGCCTAAATTTTTTCTACGGCACTCGTAAGGCGATCGATCGCGTCACAATGGATATTTACCAAGGACAAGTTACCGCGATTATTGGTCCTTCTGGCTGTGGTAAATCGACTTTTATTAAAGCTCTTAACCGCATTAGCGAACTGGAAGGCAAAGTTAAAGTTGAGGGTCAGGTAGAGTTTTTCGGTCAAGATATTTACGATCGCCGTATCAACCTGAATCGCCTGCGCCGCGAGATTGGTATGGTATTCCAAAAGCCTAATCCTTTCCCTATGAGTATTTACGATAACGTGGCTTATGGCGTAAGAGCGCAGTCTCGTCCGTCGCGGATGCAGTTGGATGATATTGTCGAATCTGCCCTCAAAGGTGCGGCTTTGTGGGATGAAGTAAAGGATAATTTGAAAAAATCAGCTTTGGGTTTATCGGGCGGACAACAGCAGCGTCTTTGTATTGCTAGGGCGCTAGCTGTCAAACCTAAGATTTTGTTAATGGATGAACCTGCATCTGCCCTCGATCCGATCTCGACGATGAAGATTGAGGAATTAATTCACAGTTTGCGGGGAGAACTGACGATCGCGATCGTGACGCATAATATGCAACAAGCCGCCCGCGTATCTGACTATACGGCATTTTTCAGCACGGATGAGAGCCGAATCGGTCAGATGGTGGAGTTCGACGAAACGGAGAAAATCTTCTCCGATGCCAACGATCCTCGTACTAAGGATTATGTGGAAGGTCGTTTCGGTTGAGGATTATTGTTGCGATATTATTACTTTCGTTAGCGATCGCGTTTCCTGCGGTTGCTAGTGTTTGTCGGATTCGCGACGGACATCAGATCTGCATTCTGAGTCTTCAACGCAGCGCCAAAAATTATTGGGAATATCGGGCAGATGTCAGTATAGATGGTGTGAAAGGGGATACAGAAGTTTATAATTGCCGCGATCGCACCAAAGTACAAAAGGATCGGGTAGTACCCTTTGCATCGGACGATCCTGGTGGTTTGGTCTGTAGTTTTTTTCCGCGATCGTAACTATAGGAGCATACAAAAGTTCTGTTCGAGTTTTAAAATAGTATTGTAAGATACAGAATTTTTGCAGGAGTTTCTATATGAACAGCAACCAGAAACCGAGTATAGGAGAATTGCTGCGGGCAATTTGGCATGAAGCTACTAATTTCATCATTGCCAAATCAGATATCTATTTTCTGCCCCCTACTGCTGTTAAAAACGATACATATGCCAGAAAAGCGCGATTTTACGCTTTTCTGCCTGCTGAGGAAGAACAAAGGGATTGGTTAGAAAGAGCCTGTCACTAAAATCTAAAGACATTCATTTTTAGCTGCTAAAGGCGTGGGTAAACCATCGATACTGACGAGGTTTTTTTGCTTTTGATAGTCTTGTAACCCTCGTTCGCCTTTTTTGTGCGCCCACTCGATCAAAATATCTCGTTCGCCTTGGTGTTCGTAAAGCGGTACGCCAAACCCGCAAGATGTCTGCACGCGATCGATCTCCGCTACAACGATTTGGCGCGTTCCTGGTGTCGGTGGAAAAAGGGGATATAGGCTATCCCACTCAGAATCATTTGGTAAAACTGTATAGCCTTTGCCGTAAAGTCGCAGAATAGACGGAGAACCCTGAAAAGCGCAAAACATCAAGGTGATACGCCGGTTTTCTTGTAAATGGGCTGATGTTTCGTTACCACTACCCGTCAAGTCTAAATAAGCAACTCGATTAGGGGAGAGAATGCGAAAGCTGTCTAAACCTTTGGGTGAAACGTTAATATGCCCGGTTGAACTGATGGGTGCAGTCGCTACAAAAAAAATGTGTTGGTTAGCGATGAATGCTTGTAGTTCGTCCGTGATGCGATCGAAGACTTTAGCCATTTTTGAGAATCAAGCGCGTATTTTTCGATTCTATCAGTAGCGATCGCGTGCCGAGAGCGGGAGAAAATGGGAAACTAAAGTAAATAGACCCACACCACCAATAAAATCCCTTCCACACCCAGTTCAAGTTCAAGTTAATAATTTATGGCGATGCGCGTTCTTTCTGGAATTCAATCCACTGGCAATCTACACTTAGGTAACTACTTAGGGGCAATTCGCAACTGGGTAGAAGGACAAAGCCGGTATGAAAATTATCTCTTTGTGGCAGATCTACATGCCATTACCGTGCCACACAAACCAGAGGAACTAGCAGCTAATACTTACACGCTCGCAGCTCTATACTTAGCTTGTGGTCTAGATCTAAAACACTCCACTATTTTCATTCAATCTCACGTTCCCGCCCACAGCGAATTGACTTGGCTATTTAATTGCATAACGCCGTTGAACTGGTTAGAGGACATGATCCAGTTCAAAGAGAAGGCAGTAAAACAAGGAGAGAATGTTAGCGTTGGCTTATTAGACTACCCTGTACTAATGGCATCGGATATCTTACTCTACCAACCTGATAAAGTCCCCGTAGGAGAGGATCAAAAGCAACATTTAGAAATTACTCGCGACATTGCGGCACGATTTAACTATCAATTTGCCCGTGAAAACCCAGTGTTGAAGTTACCAGAACCTTTGATTCGGGCAGAAGGCGCAAGGGTGATGAGTCTGACGGACGGAACCAAAAAAATGTCGAAGTCAGATCCCTCAGAGTTGAGCCGAATTAATTTGCTAGATACACCAGACCAAATTCAACAGAAAATTAAGCGCTGTAAGACCGATCCGATTCGCGGCTTGGTATTCGATGACCCCGAAAGACCGGAATGTAATAATCTTCTGACTCTTTATATGCTACTATCTGGCAAAACCAAGCAGGAAGTTGCAGCAGAGTGTCAAGATATGGGCTGGGGACAATTTAAACCACTGCTAACCGAAACAACGATCGCTGCCCTTAAACCGATTCAAGATAAGTACAACGAGGTAATGGCAGATAAGGGATATCTAGAGTCAGTATTGCGCGATGGCAAGCAAAAAGCAGCCGCGATCGCTAACGATACCCTGAGCAAAGTTAAAACAGCTTTGGGCTACTCCGTACCGCTTTAGAGTGAGTCAGGTTTTCAGGGTGCAGTGCTATAACCTATACCTAATAACTAAAACTGAAATCTGATGCATAATACAACCCGTTTAAATTCATTTCGCAAAGCCGTCAAAGCCAGAGAGTTTTTAGTGACAGCTGAAGTTGCCCCTCCCAAGGGTGGCGATCCCAGCCACATGCTACAAATGGCGCAGGCGCTTAAAGGACGGGTACACGCAGTCAATATCACCGATGGTAGCCGTGCCGTAGTACGGATGTCTTCTTTTGCCTCCTCTGTTATTCTCTCTCAGCAAGGGATCGAACCGATTTGTCAAGTTGCCTGTCGCGATCGCAACCGCATTGGCTTAGAAGCTGACTTGCTAGGCGCACACGCCCTCGGCATTCACAATATCTTGGCTTTAACTGGCGATCCTGTCAAAGCAGGCGATCGCACCGATGCTAAAAGTGTCTTCGATCTGGAATCGGTACGACTGCTACAACTAATCGGCAAAATGAATCAAGGTTTAGACTGCGATGATAAGTCTTTGACAGATGGGGCGACAGATCTATTTGTTGGTGCGGCTGTCGATCCGCAGTGCAAAAGTTGGTCGGGATTGCAAAGTCGCTTTGAACGCAAACTAGCAGCAGGGGCGCAGTTTTTTCAAAGTCAGTTGATTACTGATTTCGATCGCCTAGAAAAGTTTATGACTCAGATTGCATCTGGTTGTAACAAACCAGTTTTAGCAGGTATCTTCTTATTAAAATCGGCTAAAAATGCTCAATTTATCAATCGCTGCGTTCCTGGCGTAAACATTCCCGAACATATTATCGATCGCCTTGCTCAAGCCAAAGAGCCTTTAGCAGAAGGGATAAAAATTGCTGCCGAGCAAGTGCAAATTGCTCGTCAACTTTGCGACGGCGTACATATGATGGCAGTGAAACGAGAAGATTTGATCCCCCAAATTCTCGATCTAGCCGGAATTCCTCCTGTAGTTAGTTACAGTTTGCCATCTCAGGTAGTCAGTTCGCTCAGATAAAATGACACTACACAAAATCAGCCTGCGTAGGCAGGCTATTTAAATCATAGACCGCGCAGGCGGTCTTTTCCTGTATAGCCGCGAATTCTATTCGCCCAATATTACTATTCATTCATATTGCGGTAAGTCGCTACAGCAGAAGGAGAAATTCTGTTGAGATAACGGAAAATCCAGTACTTAAAAATCGTGTCGAGAATTACGGGAAATGTTGCGATAAATAAGAAGATAAAATCGTGATTTTCTGGTAATCCTAAATGTCGCGACACGCTAGATAAAACAACTTCCCAACCATGGGGAGAGTGGAATCCAACAAATACATCTGTGAATAGAATAATAATAAATGCTTTGGCACTATCGCTTAAACCGTAAACAATTTGATCGAAAAACTCTTTTAAAACAGCGAGTTCTCGTTTGCTCATGAGTAGCAACCAAATAAAAGCCCCAACTGAGAGTAGATCGGCAAAAACATTTTTAATTGCATTAGAACTTTCGGCACGAAATTCTTCTGCAATTTCTGCGACTCTCTCTTGTAATCTCTTTTCAATCTCAACTGGAGAGATTTCCTCGCCTCCGGTTAGGAGATTTTGAAATCTCAGTCTCTCCTCAGACTTCCGCATTTCTTCTAATGCTTTTTCTTCCATTTCATAGTTGAGAAACATCGTAACCTGTTCGGGATTGCGGAAGCGATCGACAAGCGGTCCAATAACTAGATTCTTTGAAATTTGAAAAGTTAGAAAAGGAACTATAACAAATAATAATACTAATCTAACTGAAATGAGAGTTCTTCTTTGCGAAGTCCGGAAATTTTTGACAACTTCTTCTTCAGCGCTCGGATCTAATTCTACTTTCAGTCGGTTCAAGGTACTTAAGATCGAGCGAGGTAATACACCAGTCTCTTCAGTTTTACTACTAGGTTTATTATTTTTCTCTGAACTTTCAATGGAATTGGAGCGAAGTCTTTCTTGAGTACTTTGAAGATCTCGATTATTGACAACTGCATCCGACCGCATAATTTGAGGCTTAATCGCAGGAAGATTTTCTTTTTGTTCTTCCTGATATCTCGATGCGATCTCATCAATAAATCTAAGTTTTTCTAAGATTAATGATGGATTGTTTCTCTGTTGTATGGCAAAAGAATCCCTGTTGGAATTTATCCCATCTTGCCTAGATAATTTAGTAATAGTTTGATTGGAATCTCCAAAAATAGTACGACTGGCATTAAACTCAACGAGTCTCATGCGAATCGTTTTTAGATGTTTTTTCAGATCTGACTCAAACATCGCCATCGTATTGCGTCCGAAACTGGCGAATTCTGGTGAGATTTTCCGACCACCAAAATGCTCATCTTCGATCGTCTTAATTAGAAGTGCAGCTTTGTAAGCTTCATCGAGCGATCTCTCTGGCGTGTCAAAATACCACTGTTGGGCAGAGCGTAAGAAAGCATAAATTTTTTGCGTCCAACTATAATTTCTCATCGCCAGCCTTGAGTCAAGTTTATAGTGGTTAGTGGCTAGTGGCTAGTGGTTGGATTCTAATGTCTAGTCACCAGCAATCGCTCGCTAGTCACTGATGACTGATAACTGGTCACTGGTCACTGGTCACTGATTAACATACCGGGTATATTAACAAATCTCCGAGGATAGAGTTAGTGCGAATTATTTCGGTTTGGATGGTTGGTTCTACTCGCAGCGGCAAAACGACTCGTTTAGTCGAACAGTTTTGTACGTGGTTGCAAGCAAGCGATCGCCAACAGTCCCCTGAGAGACGACAGCGCTTATATCCTTATCAAGGAGAACCAGCAGTTTTAGTCTTAGCAGCAAATGACGATAATCGGCGGGAATTACGAGATAAATTAGCGGCAGCAACAGATGGTAAATATCCGATTCGCGCTAAAACCTTATTAGGTTTTTTTCAAGATGAAGTCACTTTATTTTGGCCCCTGCTGCTCCAGATTTTGGGGCTAAAAGCTCAGTTTCCCGTGCGTTTGCGCCCAGAAACCGAACAGGAATTAGCCACGCGCCTGTGGCGACAGCAGCTAGATGAAATTTCCCGTCCAGCAGGGATCGGCGAGTCTCGTTGGGTGCGTCGCCTGCTGGATATCTTGCAGTTAGCAGCAAATAGCGGCACTGCGATTGAAGATGTGGGGTGTATTCTTGCAGCACTGGAAGAGGAGACGAGGAGACTAGGAGCAGTTCAAAATCTAAAATTCCCCGACTCCCCTGTACGGACGGGTTTTGAGCAAAGATCTATTGACGTAAGCCGTGAATCTTTTGATAAACCCGCCCCTACGACTCCCGACTCCCTCATTCTGAACTGGCGCAATTGGTGTTGGGAGAGGGGGTTTTTGACTTATGGAATCACGACAGAACTCTACAGCAAGTATCTTTTAGGCGATCCCTACTATCAGCAGCATTTACTACGACGCTATCGCTACATTCTGGCGGATGATGTCGATGATTATCCAGCTATAGCCCGCGATTTGTTTGAGTTTCTCCTCGACCGAGGGGCGGTTGGTGCGTTTACTTATAATCCCGATGGAGCCGTGCGTTTGGGACTAGGAGCCGATCCCGAATACTTGCAAGGCTTAGCAAAGCGCTGTCAGATAGAATTTATCCAACCTTCCTCGATCGCGCTGGCTGACGATTTGGCAACGCCAGTAGTAGAGTTAGTCACGGAACCACTGGCACTGTTTTCGCTACCAGAGTCAGTGCGAGCAATCCAAACCATATCGCGGGGCGACTTACTGCGACAAACTGCCGATTTCATCATTCAAGCGATTAAATCGGGACAGATTCAGCCGCAGGAAATAGCTTTAATTGCTCCTGGTTTAGATGCGATCGCCCGTTATACCCTAGTAGAAATTCTGACTAAACACGGGATCTTTGTCGAATCCCTGAACGACCAACGCCCGTTGACAAGTTCTCCGATTATCCGAGCCTTACTCACCCTCCTCACCCTCGTCTACCCAGGTTTAGGACGTTTAGTCGAGCGAGATCTGGTAGCGGAAATGTTAGTGGTATTAAGTACGAGGCGAGAGGCAGGAAAGCAGGGAGCAGGGGGAAGAGAGCTGGGGGAGCTGGGGGAGCTGGGGAAGCAAGACAAGTCCCAAGTTACAAGTCACAAGTCACAATTAATTCCGAATTCCGAATTCCAAATCGATCCTGTCCGTGCTGGCTTGATTGCCGACTACTGCTTCCAACCGCACCCAGAACATCCAAATTTACTCCCAGCAACTACCTACGATCGCTGGGATCGCTTGGGCTATGCGGCAAGTTTAGCGTATGCTCAGATCGTGCAGTGGATTGAAGATCAGCGATCGCAGCAAGAACAACGGCTGCTCCCCAGTCCCATTGTTCTACTCGACCGCGCTATTCAGAAATTTCTCTGGCAAGGCAGTAACCTTCCCTACGACCAGTTAGCAGCATTACGAGAATTACTAGAGACCGCTCAACACTATTGGGAAATCGATGCGCGGCTGCGGCAGTCTGAAGGGATCGATACCCCTGCTCACATTACGATCGCTCAATTCATTCAACTGCTACGACGGGGTACAATTACAGCAAATTCTTATCCCGTGCGTCCGATTGGTGCTGCTAGTCGTGCTGTCACCTTAGCAACTATCTTCCAATATCGTTCTAGTCGGCGGTTTCATCGTTGGCAATTTTGGTTGGATGCAGGCTCTCCCTTGTGGTCGCGTGGTGGTGCGGCAACGTTATACGGTGCGCCGTTATTTTTACAACATCGGTTCGGTCGCCCTTGGACGGCGGAGGACGATTTAAGCGCCGACACAGAAAGACTGCGGCGAATTTTGCGAGATTTATTAGGGCGTGTAGGAGAACGGGTTTATCTATGTCACAGTGATTTAGCCGCCAACGGGCAGGAGCAGAACGGTACTTTGTTATCTTTGGTCAACTCGGCGATTCCAGTTATAGATAACGGTTGACGGTTTTTGGTCATCAGTCATCAGTCATCGATCGTTGGTGCGCGATTGGGATGTCAGTTCTTCCCGGCTCCCCTGTACGGGCGGGTTTTGAGCAAAGATCTATCGACGTAAGCCGTGAATATGCTTGATAAACCCGCCCCTACGACTCCCGACTCCCTTTCTTCACGGATAACTGGTAACTGTTCACCGCAAACGATAACATACGCCTCCTTCCTGCTGTATTCGTTCAAACGAGTCATCGAGATAAATTGTGGTTTCACCACCACCGAGAAATAAGTAGCCGTCCGGTCTTAATTGCTGTCTAACTTTTTTGAGAGTAGATTTCTTTGTATCAGTATCAAAGTAAATCAACACATTCCGCAGGAAGATAACATCCATTGTTGGCATTGATAACCACGGGTGGATGAGATTGATTTGACGAAACTCAACCATCTGGCGGATCTGGTCTTTAATCTGCCAGTTCTGCTGCTGTTGCTGAAACTGAAAATATTTCTCTCGTAGATCGGCGGGCAATCCGCGCTGAATTTCCCACTGCCTGTAGCAACCTTGACGGGCGCGGGCAAGGATCTGGCTAGAGAAGTCGCTAGCAATTATCTGCAAATCCCAAGTTGTTAGTAGAGGAAAATGTTCGCGGATCAGTATCGCAAGGCTATAAGGTTCTTGACCGCTAGAGCAAGCTCCACACCAAATCTTGAGCGCTCGCTCTTTTGCCCGTCGCGAGATTAATTCTGGTAGCGTGAAATTTTTGAGTGCTTCAAATGGATAACGATCGCGGAAAAATGATGTTTCAGTTACGCTCAGTGCCTCGATCGCTCGGACATGCAGGCTGCCAAATGGGTGCGATCGTAAATGTTCTACGAAACTATTTAAGGAATCAAATCCCGCTGTTTCTGCTATTGGTTTTAAGTGTAGCTCTGCTAAATAGTCTTTACTCGCATCCAGCACGATCGCCGCATGTTGATAAACTAGTTGACAAAGATACTGAAAATTAATGTTGCTAATGTCTGTTGTCTGTTTGTTACAGACTTTTAACATCGTGATATAAAAATATTGACTATGTTTTAGGTATTATTACACACTTGGCGGATCGTTTCATCTGCCATTCGATCGATCGGCAGCACTCGGTTGGCAAGTCCGGCATTAGCTACAAACCCAGGCATTCCCCAAACTACGCTACTCGCTTCATCTTGAACTAAAACTCGCCCCCCAGCCTCGCGTAGCTGCTGGCAACCCCGCAATCCGTCTTGACCCATGCCTGTTAAGACAATTGCGATCGCGCTTGCACCAAAGACTTCTGCGACTGAGCTAAATAAGACATCGACGGAGGGACGACAGGAGTTTTCTGGTGGCGCTTGGTGGGTGACTAGGCGCACAACCTTGCCATCCCGTTGCACGGCGAGATGAAAATCTCCTGGGGCAATCCAAACCTGTCCAGGCTCCAGCACTCTCCCTGAAACAGCTTCAGCTACTTTTAAGCGGGACTTGGCAGCAAGCCGTTCTGCTAACAGTTGAGTAAACATTGGTGGCATATGCTGCACGATCGCAATTGGTACGGGAAAATCTGCTGGCAACTGCGATAGCAACACGGCTAGAGCGTTTGGTCCTCCGGTAGAAACGCCGATGGCTACGATTTTGGGAGTCGGGAGTCGGAAGTTGGTAGGGGCGCACAGCTGTGCGCCCCTACTAGTTTGAATTTTGACTTGCTTTGTCCCAAACAATTTTATTTTCGGTACCAAGTCGTCAAAAACATGTTGGCGGATAGCTTCGATATTGCCTAAGTGACTCGGCTTGGTGGCATAATCTGATGCACCTAGAGATAGAGCATCCAAAGTTGCGATCGCCCCTGCACGGGTGAAAGTGCTAAACATAATGACAGCTATATGGGGATAGGTCTGCCGGAGCGCTGCTAATGTTGCTAAGCCATCCATGTCTGGCATTTCCACATCCAAGATCGCCACATCAGGATTGAGTTGAGCAATTTTTGCTAGTGCAATGCGACCATTCGCCGCTACTCCCACCACTTCCAATTCTGGATCTTCAGCTAGCAGCTTACTCAGGCGGCTGCGTACAACCACTGCATCGTCAACTACGAGAACTCGGATTTTTGGCATTAGTCATTTGACAATTTAGTCAATGAAATGGTTAGTAAATGAACTGATTTACGACTTTTTGCAGTTCCGCAGCCATACGAGCTAGTTCGGTAGCTGCTTGGGAGGTATTGCTAGCACCTGCGGTTGTAGCTTGAGCGTTACGGGCGACGATGCCAATATTTTTGGCAATATCAGTAGTTCCTTTGGCGGCTTCGGCAACGTTGCGGGAGATTTCATTTGTCGTTGCAGTTTGCTCCTCTACAGCACTGGCAATCGTATTTTGGATATCGTTAATCTGATTGATAATGTCGGTAATTTGGACGATCGCCTCGATCGCACTTTTAGTATCGGTTTGAATTGCTTCAATTCGTTGACTGATATCTTCTGTAGCGCTGGCGGTTTGTTTGGCTAATGCCTTCACCTCGCTTGCCACGACGGCAAAACCTTTACCTGCCTCTCCTGCCCTTGCTGCTTCAATTGTGGCATTCAGCGCTAATAAATTTGTCTGCTGGGCAATAGATGTAATCACCTTGATGACTTTGCCAATTTCACCGCTACTTTGCCCTAATTTAGTAATTGTATCGTTGGTGCGATCGGCAGTTTTGACCGCTGTATTAGCTACCTGCGCTCCTACGGCTGCGTTTTTGGCAATCTCGCGGATGCTGGCGTTCATTTCTTCTACTGCTGTAGCGACGCTGGTAGCATTGGTACTCACTTGTTCGGCGGATGCGGAAGCAGATGTTGCTTGTTCGGCAGTTTGAGTCGCGTTTTCTGCCATTTCGGTGCTTACTGCTGTCGTTTCTTCCGCAGCAGAAGCGACTGTAGTTGATATATCGGCAATCTGTTTCATGGAAGCTTTGAGATTGGCGATCATCTGATTGATGCTCTTCGTCAAGTCTTGAAACTCCCCTGCATTTTGCGCTTCAATTTGTTGAGAGAGATTACCCTGAGATATAGCTGATGTCACATCAGCAATGCTTCTAATCTGCTCTGTAAGATTGACAGACATTGCATTTGTATTGTCGATCAGCTCTTTCCAATTCCCAGCAGCACCCTCAACGGTAGCACGAGCATCTAGTTTGCCTTCCGTCCCCAATTCCCACGTTACCCGCGTCACTTCGCCTGCGAAAAGAGCGATTTGACTTACCATTTGGTTGAACTCTTTGGCAACTTCACTCAATCCATTTTCTTCAGATAAACGCACGCTTAGATCGCCATTTTTTACTGCTTTTATGGCTTTCAATAGCGGTTGTAGTTGCGTTTTATTATCGCTTCTTTGTCTAGTACTCGTTCTGGCTTTACTACCCGTTTGAGTTGCTTTTCTATTGGGCAATCTCTCAGAATTCTCTGAAGATTCTAATTTTTCTGTATCTGTAGACGTTTGATTAGATTTATTAGCATCAGCCATTAGTAGAATTTCCCCTTTGCTAATTTAACTTTGAGTATGCACTGTATTCTTTGCGCCTACTCTACGAGAATCCCCTCTGCGTCTTTGCGGCTTTGCGTGAGCCAAAATCATCAATCTAAACTTTTAAAACTTTCTCAATATCTAAAATCATTAAAAATCCTTGTGATAATGAATATGCACCTCGTAATACTTTCCGCATTTGACCGGTTAACGTAGCGGGTGAAGGCTCAAAACGGTCTGATGTAAACTCCAACATATCGCCTATGTCTTCTACTAGCAAGCCTGCAATCTCATCCTTAGTCTGAACAATAATGTTATGAGCCAAAAATTCTTCATCTAACTCTGGATGAGAGGTAGAAGGTGATAAGCTCTGACCCATTCCTAGCCTACATTGCAAATCGATTATCGTCACAATTTTTCCGCGCAGATTAATTAAACCACAAATATCAACAGGCGCAAGGGGTACGGGAGTTATCTCAGAACTCCAAATGACTTCTTGTACCTGTTTGATATCGATTCCGAAATGAATTTTGTTAATAAAAAAAGTACAATATTGCTGAACTTCAGTCATGTTTATATAACTCTATTTAATTTGTAAAAAATTTATTATTGGTCATTTGTCATTTGTCATTTGTGATTATTCTCCTCTGCTCCCTACTCCCTGCTCCTTGATAACTATTAACAGTTATCAGTTAACTGATTGAAGTAAATACGGATAGGTAATTTGAACTATTGTATGCAGGTCGAGAATTTCGGTAACTTGACCCTGAATAGCTGCCAAATACAGGATACCGGATCGAGTCGCATGACCCGCGATCGCCAGTGGTTCTTCAACAATATCGAGAATGCGTTCTACTACCAAACCAAGGCTGCGCTCTCGATCTAGCTCCACAACAATGACTTGCAGTTTATCATCTTGCCCATTTGTAACCTCCCTTGCCCAGGACAATTGAGGAGATATTGCCTCCCTTGTCAAGGGGGGTTGGGGGGTTCTGTTTTCAGGAAAATCAGAATTCCCGAATATTTGATGCAAGTAAATCAAAGGCAAAATTGTATTTCGGTATTGCACCACTGGTCGATCTGCTACAATTTCCACCGCGATCGGATCGAATTCTTCTAAACGGAAAATCTGAGACATCAGCAGACCCATGCGTGCGCCCGATCCGCCATGAAAAAGCAAAATTGACTGGCGATCGCCCGTGCGGTCTTCTACTGCTGTAGCTGTGGCGATCGCCAGTTGCTGCTGTAATTGCGAAGTAACACCAGCACAATTTGCTAAACCGACGGCATCGATAATTAATGCTATTTTGCCATCACCGAGAATTGTTGCTCCAGCAAAAGCTGAGACATCTCGTAGTTGTTTTCCTAAAGGTTTGACGACAATATCTTGGATGTCTTGAATTTCATCGACAACTAAACCAAAGTAGTAGTTGTCCGCATTGATAACCACTATATTAATAGTCTCTACATCTACTCTTACTACTTGTAGTTGTAATGTTTGATTTAGATAGACCAAAGGCAATAATTTGCCACGCAACCTATATATAGGGATATCGTAGAATGTTTCAATCTCAAGCAAAGATACCTCTTCTTCCAGTTGCACCAATTCTTGAATGCTTGCTTGAGGAATGGCAAAACGATGGTTTCCACTATAAGCGACCAGGGCAGGAATAATTGCTAGCGTTAAGGGAATTTTTAGCTTAAACTTTGTTCCTTGTCCTACCTGGCTATCCACCTCAACCGTACCGTCAATCGCTGCCAAATTGGTTTTCACCACATCCATCCCGACACCCCGCCCAGATAGATTGGTGACTTGTGCAGCTGTCGAAAAACCAGATGCAAAAATCAAATTCAGTGCTTCTGCTTCGCTGATTTTTTCTGCTTCAACTGCACTGAGAATTCCGAGTTTTTGCGCTTGCTGTTTGAGCTGTTGCGGATCGATTCCGTTACCATCATCGCTAATTTCAATCTTAACAGTGCCACCTTCATGCCATGCATGGAGAGCAAGCTTCCCTTGAATCGGCTTCCCGCGACTGCTGCGAATTTCAGGTGTTTCAATTCCGTGAGCGATACAATTGCGGACAATGTGAGTTAAAGGGTCTTTAATTGCTTCAAGAATAGTGCGATCTAGTTCCGTATCCGCACCATTCATTTCTACTTGCACCTGCTTTCCAGAGGCGATCGCCAAATCGCGTACCACACGAGGAAATTTCTGCCAAATTGTGGCGATCGATTGCATCCGTGTTTTCAGCACCTCTTCCTGTAGCTGAGCCGTCACTTGATTCACTCGTTGGCAAGTCGCAGTCAAGTCTGAGTCTGCCAAAGTCTCGGCAAATCGTACAATTTGGTTGCGAGCCAAAACCAACTCACCCACTAAATTCATCACGCGATCGAGCAGTTCCACGTTCACCCGAATTGTAGAATCTGATGGATTGGTAGTTGGTAGTTGGTAGTCGGTAGTTGGTAGTTGGTTGTTGACGGCTGATGGTTGACAGTAGAGAGTGACTAGTGACTGGTGGCTATTGGCTAGAATTGCTCCCCCCTCTCCCTTGTCTTCCCCCTCTCCCTTGTCTCCCTCCGCTCTCTTCTCCCCCCTGCTAAGTGCTCCCTCCAACGCTGCAATTAGTGCGGCATAATCACCATCTCCCTCATTGCCCGTCGCTTCAACTTGAGCTAAGATTTGTCGAATTGCATCGACAGTTTGAAGTAAAATACTGGCAATCTGGGGATTGAGAGTGAAATGCTGTTCCCGCAATTTGCCTAGTAAATTTTCTCCTGCATGGGCGACTGATTCTAGTTTGGGCAACGGTAAAAAACCGCAGTTACCTTTAATTGTATGGAGGGCGCGATAAATCCGAGTTAAATGTTCGGAATTTGCAGAATTATCTTCTAGATTGAGAATAACTTGCTCGATCTGATTCAGATTTTCGTAACTTTCAACTAAAAATGCTTTGATATCGTCATCGATTTCGAGTGACTCCATGACTGATAGGAATTAAAGACATCATATATTTGATAGCTTATATTACACTGACTATAGGTAGATGTAAATTTGTCATTTGTCATTGGTCATTTGTCATTTATGAGTGGCTGGCGGCTTGTGGCTAAACTTTTATATTCACCAGCCACTAGTCATTAGTCACTTTTGAGGTCTCTTACGTCCGACTTCTGATTCTTTTTTCGGTAATATTAGGATAGGGAATAGCTTAGAAAATTAGCAATGATATCTGTTTTGATAGTTGATGATGCTGCATTCAGCCGCCGGATGATTCGCAAATTTTTGCAAGCTGATGGCTATGAGATTTGGGAGGCGACGAACGGCAAAGAAGCATTAAGTATCGTTCGCGATCGCGTTCCAGATTGCCTGGTGACAGACATTCTCATGCCTGATATGAATGGTTTTGAATTGCTTCAGACTTTAAAAGATCGGGGATTGACTATTCCCACAATAGTTATTTCGGCAGATATTCAAGAAAGTTCCCGTCAGCGAGGATATAACTTAGGAGCAGCTGCTTTTATCAATAAGCCACCAAAAGAAGATGAGCTACGCCAAACCGTCCGACAAATTTTTAGCTTCTAGAGGTATATCTCTTGTGCAGCAATTGACAGAAGACCAAATTGATGCATTAAAAGAATTGATTAATATTGGCGTGGGTCGAGCTGCTAGTCTCTTAAATGAAATGGTTGGTTTCCCTATCCGCCTGGAGATTCCCTTCATTCAGGTATTCGCTGTTGAAGATTTGCAGCAAGAATTAATTGCTAGATTTAATAAGAACTATTTAGCTACTGTAAGGTTGGGATTTACTGGCTCCATTAATGGCAGCGCAGAGCTAGTATTTCCTACTGAGAGT
Source organism: Chroococcidiopsis sp. (assembly GCF_051657925.1). Classification (NCBI taxonomy): domain Bacteria; kingdom Bacillati; phylum Cyanobacteriota; class Cyanophyceae; order Chroococcidiopsidales; family Chroococcidiopsidaceae; genus Chroococcidiopsis; species Chroococcidiopsis sp. The sequence goes on along the minus strand of NZ_JBOFLP010000341.1, from coordinate 10,815 downwards.
GCATCGACACTCGTATCTGTTCTTACGGGAGAAGATCTAGGCTCTCCCGATCTTGACGCAGTAAAAATTGGCACTTTAACTGAAGTGGGTAATATTGTCATTAACGGCGTAATCGGTTCGTTGGGCAATCTGTTGAAGCAGCGGATGAATTACTTAATTCCTACATACACGGAAGATACTGTAGAAAATTTATTTGCTGCTGTTGAACCAGATGACTCCACAATTGTATTGGCGCAAGCAAGTTTTACAATTGAACAGCTTCAAGTGATTGGCGATCTTATTTTTATATTTGAATTGCAAACATTCGACCAACTCATTGCAGCGATCGAAGAAGTGTCATAGTTATTAGAGATGCAAGTTTAGCGCTGAAATTTTTTGCGATCGCCATTTATTTGATAATCCAAAAAAATATAAGTTGTTTAATCTAACTGTTGCGACCTTGCGGTTTTCGGACGGTGCAGCAAAGCATGTACTATCGAACGGAGCTAGGGTTTGCTTGCAATTGAGTGAAAAATTGCTATATATCTACTTGAAGTCAAAATATATTTTGGAAGTAAAGCTAATATTAAAAGGAGATAGTGACAATAATTGAAAGTAGGAAAATAAACGATCTAGTTTGAGTATGAAGCAACTGCAACAAGCCCAGCAGAATTTTAGGATTCTAGACCAAGTGCCTTTGGGGGCTTGTATTTTGCGTTCGGATCTAACGATCTTGTTTTGGAATAGCTGCTTAGAAGAATGGACTAAGCTATCTAGAACTGAAATGTTAGGGACTTGTATCGGCGATCGCTACCCCCACTTTCATCAAACTCAGTATGCCAACCGCTTGCAGCAGATATTCCAAGGGGGACCGCCCACGATCTTTTCTTCTCAGTTACACAAACACGTCATTCCCGCCTCTCTACCCCAGGGGCAAATGCGCATTCAGCATACAACTGTCACCTCGTTACCTGCCTTGGAGGGTGATGAGTTTTACGCCCTATTATCAATTCAAGATGTGACAGATCTCACATTTAGAGTCCAAGAATATCGCCAGATGCGCGATCGGGCATTGGCAGCGCAGGAAACAGCAGAAAAAGCAAACCGCGTTAAAGACGAGTTTTTGGCGATCGTCTCCCACGAGCTTCGGTCTCCTCTCAACCCAATTTTAGGTTGGTCGCGGCTGCTGCGAACAAATCAGTTAAATCCTGCAACAATCGATCGCGCTCTCGATACCATCGAACGCAATGCCAAGCTGCAAGCACAATTAATCGAAGATCTATTAGATGTCTCCCGCATTCTGAGGGGCAAGCTGAAACTTAATTGGGAAATAGTCGATCTGGCAAATACAATTACATCTGCCTTAGATACCGTAGTGCTGGCAGCAGAAGCAAAATCAATTCAGATCGGACTCAGTTTGAACCCTAGTGTAGGACTGGTGCGGGGTGATAGCAGCCGCCTTCAGCAAGTCGTTTGGAATTTACTTTCTAACGCAGTTAAATTTACCCCATCTGGCGGACAGATAGAGATCTCGCTCGCACGAGTAGGGAGCAGGGAGCAGGAAGCAGGGAGCAGAGGGACAGAGGAGAACAGCGCAGAAGGGCAGAGGGGCAGAGGGGCAGAGGAGAACAGCGTAGAGGGGCAGAGGGGCAGAGGGGCAGAGGAGAACAGCGCAGAGGGGCAGAGGGGCAGAGGGGCAGAGGAAGAAAAACAACTGTCTTCACGGCGTGTAGCGCCAGCGTTTACCGTCAACCGTCAACCGTCAACCGTCAGCCAACTACCAACTACCAATTACGCCCAAATCCAAGTGAGCGATACAGGTAAAGGCATTAGTGCAGATTTTCTCCCCTACATATTTGAATATTTTCGACAGGCAGATAGTAGCATGACTCGCGCCTACGGCGGTTTAGGACTTGGTTTAGCGATCGCCCGTCAATTAGTCGAGTTACATGGCGGTACAATCTGGGCGGAGAGCCACGGTGAGGGTATGGGGGCAACATTAACGGTACAGTTGCCTATTTATGAAGGGAGCAGGGAGTAGGGAGCACAGAGAGTAGGGAGCACAGAGAGCAGGGGAGCAGAGGGGCAGAGGGGCAGAGGAGAAATTACTAGTCAGGAGTCACTGGTCACTGATAACTGATAACTGTTAACCATTTGCTGCTTGCTGTTGAGCTATGTACGGGTTTTGGTCGATTTCTGCATTCTGAGGCTGCCAGTACCCTTTGATACCATAGTTAAATAAACCCATGTATTCGTAGAAGATCATCATTGCCCTTCTTGTGGGTGGTAAGTTTGCAGGCAAAGGAGTAGGACGGGGAAAAACGGTGAACCCCAGACTGCGAAACGTTAATAGCGATCGCATCATATGTGGCGAGTCCGTGATCAAAACGATTCGCTTCACTCCTATCGGTTGCAGCATCGCCGCTGTAAATAGTGCGTTCTCTTCTGTTGTCTGAGAACAACTTTCGGCTTTCAATACTGACTTGGGGACTCCTTCCGTTTTGAGCATGTTCACAATATCTGCTCCATCCCCTGCACCACTGGCAAAAATTAGGGGAGCGCGTTTGCTTTTCCACAGGTCAGCCGCAACCTCTACTCTAGACTTTCTCATGTACGCACCGCGACCTAAAATCACGATCGCGTCCGCTTTTCTCCCTGGATCTTCAGGTAAAAAAGCAATCAATCCCTTACTGGCGATCGCGACTGTAGCTGGGAAACTAGCAAGAAAGTAAGCTACTAACGATAAACTTCCCATCACCAACATGTAACGCTTCCAACGCCATTTGGGAAAAAACTTGATTAGCAGAATGAAAGCTGTTAGCGGTATGACAACCAGTACGGGAGTCATCAGCCAGTGGGAAAGCGTGGACTTCAAGACAAGCCACTGGCTCAGAGGACGAGCACATAAAGCAGGGTCTAGCATTGAAGTTACCCTCAGCAGTACAAATACTCACTATATCATTAAGCTATGTAAACATACTAGGTAGATTTATAACTTTTCGCTACGAGTTATAAACCTTAGATCTACTGTTATTTATCTGTAAATTTCAGTGTTGCAATATACATAAATTACTAGATGTAAGACTACAGAAGATGGGAGACAAAGCATTCCTAAATTTAAGACCTCCTACCCTCTTTTTATGTTCCTGCATTTTTGAGAATATACGTAGCGATTTATATTTATATAGCTATATAAATATTCTTAGAAATGCAATATAATCGCAACCTGCAATCTACCATCGAGCTTTTAGCAATCGACTGAAACTATTTGCGATCGCTGCCGAATTTCTTCCATTGCCGATCTTGCCTAGTACTTTCTATAGCTTCCGAGCGGATGTAAGTTATCTTTGAATGAGTAGAAATCAGAAATAAATATAGAGATGAAATAACACTCATCTCTATATTGAGAGATTGTAGAATTGGTAGTTCAATTGATGAAACTGCCAAAATTGACTGAATTCTCACCTAATATCTTGGAGCTAAAAAGTATGACCTTACTCTCGGAGAAACTTTGGTCTGGCTAGCTGAGTTGAATTTAATTGTTTTTCTAAAGCTTGCCAATCTTCTCGTACAATTAATTGCGCGATTTCATCTAATCGATCGCGGTATTGTTGTAGCGATCGCAACAACTCTGGGCGATTGTACCGCGCCATCATCACTCCTAATTCAGGATTCCCACCTCCAACGCGACTTGTATCGCGAAATCCAGAACTAGCAAGTTGTTGAGCTAATTCCAGCACTTCTGGATTAGGTTCGCTTGCACAAGCAGCAATTAAACTGGCGCTAACCATGACTGGTAAATGAGAAATCCAACTGACAGCGCGGTCGTGATCGGCTGGGTGACAATGATATATAGTAGCTTGGAGCGATCGCGCTAATTGCTCGACAACTTGCACGGCTGTTGGTGGTGTAGTATCAATCGCGGCGATCGCATAAGGCTTGCCGATAAACAGTCCTGTTTGGGCAACTTCAATCCCACTTTCAGCTTTACCAGCCATGGGGTGTCCGCCCACAAAATTCTGCCACAAGGGGGCGATCGCGTCTACAATTGGGGCTTTTACCGAACCGACATCTGTTAAAACTGTTGCTGGATCTATGTGGGGAATTAGTTGTTCTACGGTAGGGCGAATCGCTGCTAAAGGAGTGCAGATAAAAATAACTTCTGCGGTTTTGAGACTGGTAAGATCGGCGCTAGCCGTATCAACAGCACCACAAGCGATCGCTTGCGCGCAAGTAGACTCGCGCCGACTGACACCGAAAATTTTGTGTCCTTGCGATCGCCAGTCTAAGCCCAACGAGCCACCAATCAACCCTAGTCCGATAATACCGATATTCATGACTTGACAATTTTGCTTCCGATCTTACCGTCAATTCCCTTAAATCTAGCGATCGAGGGGGAGAAAGATTTGTGAGAGCGCGATAAATTGAGTAAGAGGATATGGAGGGAAGATCATGAGTTCATGGCGCGATCGGATGAATCGGATGTCAGGGCGGACTCGGTTTGTTGGCTGTCGGATATTTCTCCATCTTGCAGGGCAAGAAGTAGCACCGCTATTAGGAATTCTCAACCGTCAGGCAAGGGAAGCCATAGACACTGACGGCGATATTGAAGTCGTAGGCGAAGGTTTGGTAGAAATTTGTCAAAGCTTGCTGCAATACGACGAGTATTGGCTTTCCGGTGCAAACGAAGGCGATGTGTTTTGGGATGAAGGTGCAGCCAGCGACTATTTCAACGAATTATTTACCGATTCTGCCCAACGCTACTTAAGCGAACCAGATTTAAGTTCACCCGCTACTACAGATGAATCTTTTTCCTTGCCCGTTACCCGTAACTTAGTCGTCATGCTAAGCGTAGTTTATGACGGGGAAGTGCCAGAATTAGAAACTAATCTGGCAGATATAAATACGATGAAGGCTGGATTGAAAGCCATGATTAATCTACACTATCAAAAAAGATTGTGGGCAATTCAAGTCCAGTTTTCCCCCGCTCAATTTGGCGAAGAGCTAACAAACGATCAACTATTACTACATTTCCCCGAATTGGTTCCTTTATAAAAGGAATAGAGTGTAAAAGCAATAGAGACGTAAAATTTTGCGTCTCTACTTTACAACGAATCGATTTTGCCTTCTTCCCGAGCAGAAATAGCTTCTAGACGATTTTTTCCCATAATTCTAAGCGTAACCTGCTTCATCAGCCAGTACAAACCAGTAATAACTGCGAAGGTAACAATCATAATGACAACCGGACGTTTGCCGAATAAATCTTCAACTACAGCAGTAAGGAGAATATCGGGTTGGGTGATGAAATCCCAACTATTAAACCGCAAAAATCTACCTAAATAGACTCCTATTGCACACAAAGCGTGAGCGATCAGCTCTGTGCCCAAAACCCACGTACTTTTACCAATTCTTTGTAAATAAGACCCCAGGTTAATTAAAGATAGTACGTATGCCTCAAATCCAGCTCCCATAAATAATACGTATACTGGGATAAGAACCAAAGTAATTAGCCAGACTGAGTGAATATCTCTAATATCTCGATATAAATGAATGATATCAGTTAAAACATACGGTGCGTTCGGTAAAAAAGCATAAAATACTAAAAATAAAATTGACCAATTAAAGGTTTGCCAACGTTCTCTACCGGATAAGATGAATAATAGATACAAAGGAATACAAATTAAGGGTACGACCCATATTAGCTCAGATGTAACGATATTCGTACTGAAACGTAATATATTAGTTAAAACATGACGCGCACTCGGTAAGAAAGTCAACAAATCTAAAAATAATAGCCAAAATAGCCAACGCCGCTTTTGACTTCCTCTAAGAAATAGCCACGCACTCAAAGTTAAAGGAACAAAAGCTAGAAACAAATTCCAGCTCATCCAACGATTATTTTTAGTTAGTACGTGCCATACGTCTGTCATCACGGCTGATAGATCCGCTTGCATAGGCATATCCTCAGTTAAGTTGGTGTTTGAGTAGGAACTTTAACCAACCAGTATAGCTATTCCCAATTGATGCTTAGTTGTCTCAATGCGATCGCGCGGATAGTCAAACAAAGGATATGAAAACAAAAAGGATGCATTTCAAGTGCATCCTGCGAATGTCAGTATTTTATCTGTTGTTTGTAATTTATCAAGTCAGTGGCATCAAGTCTTGTTACAAAAACTTAGTTGCAGCTTCAGTTGAAGTATCTCATTTCTGCTTCTAGCTGGCGGATGAGATTCTCATCTCCGTTAGCTCTGGCAACATCTAAACGATGTTGTAGACTTTTTTGAATATTCTGACGGTGAGCTTCGGCGGCTTGTTTTACAGCTTGTTGTTTATTTCTGCTCATAGAGAACATTATTTTTACTTATCTTGCTTATGTTGATTTATCCTAACATAGAGAGATTTTAGTAACAATAGCTACAGAAATAAATTTAAACATTTTTAAGACATATTCCAGTAAATGCCTGTAATACAGATGAATTCAAACCGGATTTTGACTTTAACCAGTGATTTTGGCTTCAGTGACGTGTATGTAGGAGTCATGAAAGGTGCGATCGCCCAAGTCAACCCTAACTTGACAATTATCGATATTACCCACGAGATCCCGCCCCAAAATCTCGCTGCGGCTAGATTTTGCTTGTTGGATGCCTATGGCTATTTTCCTGATGGAACCGTGCATGTGGCTGTAGTCGATCCTGGGGTAGGTAGCAATAGACGCGCGATCGCCATAGAATTCGAGCATGGATTCTTAGTGGGACCAGATAATGGAATTTTTAGCGGTGTATTGAGTCAAAGCCCTGCGATCGCCGTTGTAGAACTGACTCATTCTCAATACTGGCGCACTCCCCAACTCTCAAAGACTTTTCACGGACGAGATATTTTTGCCCCAGTAGGGGCGCATCTTGCGAGTGGAGTTCCCTTAAGAGAATTGGGGAAAACAATCGATCTTGCTACGCTACTACAGTTAGACTTACCCCAGTTAATCTATACTCCTACAAAAATAATTGGTTGCATCCAATATATCGATCGCTTTGGCAATTTAGTCACCAATATTCCTGGTAGCGACGTGGAAAATCAAACTTGGACAGTACGATTAGGCGAACGAATCGTCCCAGGGTGTCAAACCTACAGCAACGTCTCTCCTGAAGAGGCACTCGCCTTAGTTGGTAGTCACGGCTGGGTAGAAATTGCCATCAATTGCGGCAATGCCCAGTTACAATTGCAGCAGCATTGGGGAGATAGAGTAGAAGTGGTTATTAGTGAGAGATAAGTTATGACTCAACAAATAGTATCCGAAACATATCAAGGTCAGTTTGGTGAGTTTACAATCGACAAAAGCGATCGCCTCGGTGTGATTATCTATCGGACTGGCTTAGCGATCGCCGCCCTCAGCTTTGCCATTGGTAGTACTCTAGTTCTGTTGAACCCTCATCCCAGTGTTTTTCCAGCACTCACACCCCTATTTTTCTGTTTTTGCGGTGCATTGGGTGTTAGCTTACTAACTATTCATATATATCTAGCAATACTGCATCGCGTCCTACAACTATTTTGGGCGATCGGGACGATCGCCGCAGTCGGGATCGCATTGAGTAATAGCACGCCGCTAGCTGTCACAGTTTACGAACATCCAATGACTTTATTGGGTGTTGGCTTTATTTTTGCAGCGCTCACAGGAATTTACTTCAAAGAGGCATTTTGTTTTAATCGGTTTGAAACCAAATTTCTCACACCTCTAGTACCAATTCTATTGTTAGGACATTTAAGCGGTATTTTACCGCTCCAGTGGGAACAAATCATGCTTGGTACGTGGGCTGTACTATTCGTTGTCTTTGCCATTCGTAAGGTAATACAACCAATTCCACCTGATATTGGTGATAAATCTGTATTTGCTTATTTAAAAGCACAAAGGACAGCAACAGTAGATAGCCAGTAGAAGTTACCCCTGCGCTAGAAAAACTCACCTGTCTGTAGTCCGCGCAGGCGGACTTAGTTTGTGTAGTCGCGAATTCTATTCGCCCAATCCTATTAAGTTTGAAGAGTTTACGACTGAAATCGAATTTTGGTTTAAAGTAGATTCTACACCCTAAGCTATGTAGAACTGACATCTTTAATGGCTGCTCAAAAGCGATCGCAATTCAAACTACTAAATATCACTCTCATTCGACGACAAGAAATATGGTTGCCTACGGTATGGGGATGGTTATTTCTGGGTTTATTGACTCTAACTTTATTAACTGTCAGTATTAGTAACTTACCTTCATTTCTAGCTGTTAATCAACCAGTTAACGCTGAAGTTTTGGTCATTGAAGGCTGGCTACCAGACTATGCAGTTAAAGAGGCACTAGCTAGATTTAAACGCGGCTCCTATCGCCAAATTGTGACTACAGGTATTCCAATTGAAAGAGGATGCTATTTGGCTGAATATAAAAATTATGCCGAGCTAGCGGCAGCAACCTTAAAAACGTTAGGATTAGAGTCAGAAAAAATCGTTCCTGTCCCGACACCAGAAGTACGTAAAGATCGAACTTATGCTTCTGCTATTGCTTTTAAACAGTGGTTAGAAAAGGCAAATATACCAATAAAATCGATCGATTTACTAACGCTCGATTTACATGCTAGAAGAAGCTGGCTGCTGTATCGTCAAGCACTAGCTTCAACAAATATTAAAGTCGGTATTATTGCGATGCCACCCATCGATTACGATCCGAAATACTGGTGGCGCTACAGTGCAGGCGTGCGGAAAACTATCAATGAATTAGTTGCATATATTTACGCGCGTTTTATTAATTGGAATACTTAAACTGAGTACAAACAACATTCACCTTTGCAGACTACAGAACCTATTTGAGCCTTTCCAAACTAGAACTACGGCAGGTTTCTTTTGTAGAGCTGTGATTTTAACCGCTTTTAACTGCCAAGTATTAACTCGCTGGCGATCGCCACCAGTTTTCAGTACATGCCATGATTCAAATTTTTACCTTTACTTCAAAAAAAGTACGTATATTCTCGTAGAATTCAAATTTTGCGTAAAGAGATAGTGCCGATCGGTAAAAAAACAAGCCGATCGCTGTAAAGATAGTTACATTATAAATATATTTTTAAGTCTTATTTTCTGATGACATCTTTACGAACGCCATCAGAGACAGATTCAAAGATATGATTCAAGGTTATTCAAATCAGCTAGATAGTCATTTTATCCGGCTGCATTGTGCAGTTGATGTTTGTATTTCTAGAGGTGTCCTTAGGTGGATCGTAGTCATAATTTTCGTATTGCGTGGTTGTTGCCTGTTGCATGGTTTTATTGGCAGCCAGCGCTCTGTCAATTTACACAGACATTTCCTCAAACGAAAGTATTTACTGGACTTTTTCCTGGCTTTGCACGAGGATTTGACAACTCATTTGTAGTAGAAGTTGTCGGCAAATTTCACGTGCTAGAAACGGCGCGGGAGACGACAGGCTACGGCTCTAGTTTCACCTATCTGTCTCCCAGTATTATTTTCCACTTGCTTCGGCTTAGACCTCATGCCATATTTTCTAGTTCTTTTGGCATTTGGACAATTCTGGCACTCCTATTAAAACCGCTTTGTTGGTGGCGAGTCATCATTGCCTATGAAGGTAGTTCGCCTGATGTAGACTATCGCAATTCAGCATTACGTTTATTAGTTCGGCGACTAATGGTAAAGTTTGCCGATGCTTGCATTACCAACAGTCAAGCTGGAAAAGCCTATTTAGTAGATATTCTTAACGCTAAAGACAGCCGCGTTTTCGTTCAGCCTTACGAAATTCCCGATACCAAAACTTTAGTAATTCAAGAAAACATTGATTTAGATAATTCTCAACTCCAGCGACCAGTTTTTCTTTTCGTCGGACATATTATTCCCAGAAAAGGTTTGCAGATATTGCTAGCAGCCTGCAAGATTCTTCAGCAACAAGGTTATCGAGAATACACATTACAAGTTGTAGGCAATGGCTCGCAACAAGAAGAACTAGCAAAATTCGCTCAAGAGCATCATCTGACTGACTGCATACAGTGGGTAGGTAGAGTAGATTACAACCTTATCAGTACATATTTTCGCAATGCAGATGTCTTCGTTCTACCGACTCTAGAAGATACATGGGGCGTAGTGGTACTAGAGGCAATGTTACTAGGTAAACCAGTTTTATGTTCTACAGGTGCAGGAACGGCAGAACTGATAGTGAATGGTGAGAATGGCTATGTATTTGACCCCAATCAACCGGAAAAACTAGCCGAACTCATGCGTCAGTTTATCGATCGCCCGACTGCGATCGAGGACATGGGTAAAAAAGCGCAACAAATCATGTCTCAATATACCCCAGAAGCAGCATCAAAATGCCTAACTCAGGTAACAAACCTAGTTTTAAATATTTGAGATTTATGACTATAAAAAAAGTTGCTATCCTGACGCATGACATCGGAGGTGGTGCGTTCACTAGTTTAGGAACTGCACTCTCTCGCGGCTTTCAGGAATTAGGAATCAATTGTGAGTTTGTGGTTTTAAAGGCAACTCAAGCAGAAAAAGAGCAATATTCAGACATTAATATAGTTACTCTCAATACTCAGCGCACGGCTTTTTCTTTACTACCAACTATTCGCTATCTTAAACAAAGTAAACCAGATGTTATCTTTCCAATGCCTTGGTATTTTAATATCACGGCAATTTGGGCAAGGTATCTATCAGGAATTGATAGCAAAATTATTATTGGCGAACACAATATTATTAGCTTAGAAACAGGCATCGAGCATCAAGATAAACTGCACCTGCAATCTCTGCCGACGCTAATGCGGTACACGTATCCCTATGGTGATGGCTTAATTGC
>NZ_JBOFLP010000340.1:0-60670 GCF_051657925.1 Chroococcidiopsis sp. | reverse complement strand
CGATAATCGAATTTTCATCTGCGCTGATGTCGATGCCTTTTAAAGTCCCCAACATGGTGTCATACTTCAGCAGATGAGCGTTGGTCTTCGGATCGGAAGTATCGTTGATCGCGACTATTTCGATATCGCTGCTGTCTCTCAGAAGCCAGCAACGCATGAAGTTACGTCCGATCCGCCCAAAACCATTGATTGCAACTCTAATCACAGCGTCTTGCCCTCTGGTGTAGTGAATAAAATACCTATTATTGACAATCGATCATATCGCAAAGGGCGCTCTATTCTAAACTAGCTTCTGCTACATTGACAGAAAAAGCACACAAATCCTTGGGATCGTTAAATATACAACTGATGAGTAGCAATATACACACTCACAGTTTCGGGAACGAAGTAGCGGATCGAACGGCGATCGCGGCAATATTGCCGGACTAGGCTAGCCGAAATCCCTACTAAAGGTAGATCGATTATTTGCCAGCGAATGTCTATGGATTCGGTTGCTAACTGTCGTGCCACCCGATCGCATAATACCTGAATTGGGGGACTTTCTGACTCAACGAGCGGACGCGGAGCGACTAACCACTCACAAACAGGGGCAATTTCCTGGCGATGATACCAACGGGGTAAGGTGAGAAACGTGTCTAACCCTAAAATCCAGTACCAACGACCATCAGGGTAATTTGCTTGCAGTGCCTGCAAAGTTTGGCTGGCATAGGTAGCTTTCATAAATGTATCTGATGGGGGTGCGATTTCCCAATCATGACGATCTGCGATCGCCTGTCGTACCATTTCCCACCGATGCTGAAATGGTGTTGATTGCTTGTAGTGTGGGCGAGAATTGACTACCCAAATCACCTGTTCTAATCCAACTTGACTACAAGCACTCTCAGCAACCAACAAGTGTCCCCAATGTACCGGATCGAAAGTACCGCCGAAAATGCCTATTTTGTCATTAGTCATTGGTCATTTGTCATTAGTTGTTGGTAATGGGTAATAGGTAATGGGTAATTGGTCATTTGCATTTCCAACACGCACCACGCACCACTCTCCACTAATAACTGTTAACTGATAACTGTTACCTGAAACACTCCTAAATGTTCTTCTCCTTGGCGTTCGGGAACTGAATTTGTGACGGGTTTGAGGGAGAGAATTTCAAAGTCTGGGGTAAAGTGGTTGCGGATCTCGGTTGGAGTGCTGCCGAAGGGTGGTCCACCTGGGCGAGAATGGGTGAAGAATAAACCGATGAGTTGTCCTTGAGGTTGTAATATTTCTCGGACTAGTTTGACATAGACTGGGCGCTGAGATGGGGCGATCGCGCAGAAGCAAGTATGTTCTAATACGTAGTCAAAATAATGGGGAAATTCTGCTGATAATTCAAAGATATCTCGCTCTAAGAATTTTGCCGAACTACCTGCTGTTTGAGCTAAGGCTGTAGCTGAGGCGATCGCACTAGGAGCAAAGTCAATTCCAATGACATCAAATCCATGCTTTGCGAATAGTAAGGCATCATAACCGCGACCGCAACCCAAAACTGCAACTTTACCAGGTTTTGGGGCTTGAGGAGAATTTAATAAACTAACAAATGGTGGTGCGGCTTGTCCGATATCCCAGCGTGCCGTTCCTACTTGGTAGCGGTTTTCCCAATATTCTGAGTTCATATAGTCATCTTGGTGATTTATTAAGATCGGCGCGTTATGTTTGTCATTGGTCATTGGTCATTGGTCATTTATGAAACACAATATCGAAGCACTTTTGTAAATGCTTTCTCTAGTTTAATTTTTCTATTTTTTATCAAAAATAAAGACGCGATTTATCGCGCCTTCACTGATAACTGATAACTGATAATTGTCAACTGTACTGCGAATACTGGTCTTGAGGATCTGTTTTTAGCATTCCAAACAAGAAACCGAGAACAGCACCAAACAGAAAACCGCCTGCGTGCGCCCAATAAGCAATACCGCCGCTTTCCATACCAATATTAGTTCGAGCTTCTAAACTCGCAACACCGTAAGCAGCTTGTTGCACAAACCAAAATCCCAGGAAGTAAAACGCGGGAATGCGAACGGCGGGAAAGAAGAATCCTAGTGGAATGAGAGTCAGGACTTCAGCCGTAGGGTAGCGGAGAATATACGCACCCATAACTCCGGCGATCGCCCCACTTGCACCCAAGGAAGGAATACCGGAAGATTGAGAAAAGTACCATTGCGTCAGCGCTGCCAATATGCCGCAGGCAAGATAAAAAATTAGATATTTGACGTGTCCTAAACGATCCTCAACGTTGTTGCCAAAAATCCAGAGAAACAACATATTGCCTCCCAAATGTAGCAATCCTCCGTGGAGGAATTGGGAGGTGATGAGGGTAATCCACTCTGGTACGGGTTGATTGACAGTAATTCCGGCAAAACTAGCTGTTAACTCTCTAGGAACGACAGCAAACAGATGAAAAAACCCGTCTAATTGTTGCGGTTGCAAATCTGCCTCGTAAATAAAGGCAAGAATATTAGCTGCAACCAATCCATAAGTGACGTAAGGAACGATCGTCGTCGGGACGTTATCGCGGATGGGAACCATGACGCTTTTTAGCCCAAAATGATGAAACTAGCCACACAGTAGCGGATTTCACCAAAAATTGCTTCTAGCCTACAGGTAGATTGTCAGTTATTAGGGAGCAGGGAGCAGGGAGCAGGGAGTAGGGGTAGAAAAATTACTTACGACTTACGACTTACGACTTACTTATGCTACTTTCTGCGGTTGCATGGTAGCTTCTAAGGCTGCGAGTTCTGATAGTTGTGACTCAATTTGATCGCGGACGATTTGGCGATAATCGACGAAGTGTTCTAAGTGGGCGCAGTTGATGATATATGATTCAAACACGCTAGGATTATGCCGCAACATCGAAAATAATTGCTGCCAAAATTGCCAGCGCGTATTTCGCTTAATTCCCTGTCGCCAGCAGATAGTTAATATGGCACGTATTTCAATCAAACCTGGCATCCGCAGCTTTTTCTTCACAGGTTTCGGGTTCATGAAACGGAAGTGGCGGTAAACTCTGGCTAGGTAGCGACTGGGTTCGTACAGTTCCCAAAAGCATCTGACATATTCGTGGGCAATGTCTTCTACAGGACGGGTAGGAATAAAATTGATCAGGGTTGTTTGGTGAATATTTGCTACTCCCCTGCCTTCGAGTAAACGCCCTTCTTTTTGGAGACGATGCCACAAAGCAGTATTTGGCAAGGCTTGCAGCATACTGAATAAAGCTTGAGGAATTGCAGTTGCTTCCACAAAATCGATAATGCGATCGCCTGCTCCAGGTTTTTCGCCATCAAAGCCCATAATAAAACCAGCCATGACTCTCAATCCCACTCGATTGATTTTTTGCACTGATTCAATCAGAGAATTGCGAGTATTTTGGAATTTCTGTGTTAGTTCTAAGCTATCGGTGTCCGGGGTTTCAATTCCTAGAAATACGGCGTTAAAGTTAGCAGCAACCATCAAATTCAAAAGTTCTTCGTCTTGGGCTAAATCTACCGATGCTTCAGTGGAAAAGCTAAAAGGATATCCCTTTTCTGCCATCCAAGGAACGAGTTCTTTTAATAACAGTTTGACGTTGCGTTTGTTACCGATGAAATTATCATCCACCATAAAAATCGATCGCCGCCAGCCTAAATCGTACAAAGTTTGCAATTCTGCCAATAATTGTTGCGGCGATTTAGTACGTGGTTTACGTCCGTACAACACGATAATGTCGCAGAATTCGCACTGGAAGGGACAGCCTCGCGAAAATTGCACTGACATATCAGCGTAGGCACTTAAATCTAGCAAGTCGTATCTGGGTACTGGTGTGGTCGTGACATCGGGCTTTTCTCCGTTAGAGCGGATAGTACCAGAAGTCTCGCCTCTTGCCAATGCTTCTACTAGCATCGGTAAGGTAATTTCACCCTCATCTAATACTAAAAAGTCTGCCCCAGCTGCCTTGGCTGCTTCCGGTACGGAGGTGACGTAGGGACCACCAACGGCAACTAATTTTCCGTGTCGCTTTGCTTCTCTAATTAGATGCAGCATATCTGGTTTCTGGACGATCATTCCTGAGATGATGACCAAATCTGCCCATTCCCAGTCTGCTTTCGTTTCAGATCTAATACTGCGGTCTACTAGGCGAAATTCCCACTCTTGGGGCAGAATTGCGGCAACTGTGATTAACCCCAATGGGGGCATTGCCACTTTACGACCAATGAGTTCGATCGCTTTGTCAAAAGACCAAAATGATTTGGGAAAAAGAGGATATAGGAGTAAAACTCGCATTTAACATCACCCCTTGCAACATAAAAATGGTTGCATTATTGTTCCGATTGCCTTTAAGTTGTTCTGTTGTAAAACTGCAAATAATTAGCTTTATTTTATTTACAGGCAGGTTCTAGTTGAGATCACTTTAGCAGCCTGTGTTACTTTGTTGAACCCAGTGATACTAAAAATTACGTAAATGTAGGGTGGGCATTGCCCACCATCCTATAACTACTCCCCCCTTTTTAAGGGGGGTAGGGGGGATCGACTAGCTAACGCTAGCAGTCGTTTGTTCTGTCAAGTAGCTGGGGAGAGAACGACGCAGGCGATCGCCATATAAGTCTAAGGCATTACCTCCTAGCAATAACCCTAAGTGTTCGCGATCGTAGTCAGTGACTCCCGCTGCATCTTTGACGCAGTTTTCCAATACACCATCCCAGTGTCCGTAGTCTCCAGAGAAGCAAGCCAGGTGCTTGCCAATCTCTCCCATTGCTACGGGTAAGTAGGCGGGTGCGGGGTCGTCAGATTCAAAGGAAGTGAAGATTTGTCCCCGTTCAAAATATTCCATCGGGTCGCGATGGCGCAGGTCATAATGCTCGTAAAGACTCACATCATCGATCTTGGTGGGGTCGTGTTCGGCGTTCCACAACAGATCGAAGAGATTCTTGGTCATGTTGATGATGTTAGCGCGATCGCGTCCTTTGCGTTCTTGCAACATCAATTTCGTGACATCCATCATCGAAGGACGATAAGGATTTTTGGGATCGAAATCGCGGATGCGTTTTTCCCAATGTTCGTGGAAAGAATGGGCGAGATCCGGTAGCCAGCCACAACCGCCTTCTAAAAAGCCAACCCGCAAGGTGGGAAACTGTTCAAATGCCCCATCAAATACCATCCGCGCCAAAGCGTGCTGCTGTTGGTTGCGTTGGACGAAGATGTGAGTCAGGACAAAAGTTTCCATGTAGTCAGAAATTCCACCCATCATGTAAGAACCTGGACCACCGTGAATTCCTAGTGCAATATCTAAATCTACTGCTGCTTGTAGAATTGGTCTGAAGTCAGGATGGCTGATTGGCTTACAACTGCGGATATCGGGGAAAGCCTGGGGTGCTTTCGGGTGAGGAATGGGCATATTTGGGGCGACAGCAACGCCAATCATGCCCAGTTCGTTGACGCAGCGACGCATTTCGGCGACAGCCGCATCGACATCTTGTAGAGGTATGACACCAATTGGTTTGAGACGATCGCCATAAGGACGACAATCTTCGGCAATATAGTCGTTATAAGCCCGACACAAGGCGATCGCTAAGTCTTTATCTAAAATGCTAGAAAATGTCAGGTTGAACGTACCGAAAATTACGTGTACGTCTACCCCTTCCCGATCCATATCTTCGATCCGCAGGCGGTTGAATGTTGCGCCCAAAGTGGTTGTCGGATGTAAGTTGCGAAATCCACCTTTCCCCATGCCTTGAGGCTGGGGAAACATCCGCGTTAGATCGTTTTTGCCCGTAGCGGGGTTAAAATCTACTACCCGCGCCCGCTGATCGCCCAGACTATCGATTACCATCCCCACGCGATCGCGATACTTTGGCTCTAGATAATCCCGCATGACTAAAGGATTTTCAAGCTTGTGGGCATCTGCATCAATAACTGGTAAACCTTGATACATGTATTTTCCTCAAATGAATGGTTGTGAGTGAAGCAAGAGGCAAGAGGCAAGAGGTAAGAGGTTGACTAAATTTCAACTTACGACTTACGACTTACGACTTCACTTAAGCGATTTTTGCTTTGAAAGTAACTCCAAAGTTGACGCAAGCCAAATAAATTCTCGAACGACCAAGAAATTGAAACAGGAATCATAATTCCGCTGCGGTACTTGACAAAAGCAGGTTTGTTCTTCTCGAATAATGCGTGTCCGCCGATCGCGAATACTTGTGTCAGTACCAGACAAACTAGCGTCCATCGCCAATCGTAGAACAGCAATACAACCGCCGATATCGCCAACAAGACTGTTAAATGATGTAAAAATATGTTGATCGGGTTCTGATGACTTGCTATGAAATATGCTTTAGCTTCTTGGAAGTAACTCAACTTAACATTCCTCCAGGTACGCCGCACGCCAACTTTAAGCTGTATTGTAAAGATATTAACGATGCTGTTGCCAAGAATTTTTACTACTGTAATATTCTTCTAAGATTTCGTAGCTGGTTTAGCCAATTGCGTAGGTTTTTATACTCCTACACCTCTCGTCCTTCAATGCGTTCGGGTTCTTATTTCATAATTTTTGCAACTTAAAATTATGATGCATATAAGAGTTTTGCATCGCGCTTGTTTTGCCCCGTTAAGTATGACACAGAAGCAATAGTTTAGCAGCGGCTACTTGAGACTAGCAGGCGCAAACTAATCCCTTGTATTAAACCTAATTTACCTACCTTTACCAAAGCGGTATTATGACACTTCAAGGATTGTCATTAGTGAGAGTGAGTAGTCAGTAGTGAGTAGTGGTCGCTGACAACTGACTTCTCAGTTTTGACTTTTGACTTTTGACTTCTTCAAAGCTTATATCCAATTTGGCGTAAAAACTTTTGTCGTGCTTGTACGTCCTCAGCATTTTCTACACCTTTGGGGGAAAATCCGTCTACAACACCCAAGATTCCCCGTCCTTGTTGAGTTTCTGCTAGGATGACTTCTACTGGATTTGCTGTCGCGCAATGGATATTGCAGACTTCCTGACATTGTTTGATTGCATTGAGGAAGTTAATCGGGTAGGCTTGTTTCATCAGAATCACGAAACTGTGTCCTGCCGCGATCGCCTGAGCGTTCTTAGTAGCTATATCTTGTAGTTCTTTATCGTTTCCGCCAGTGCGGATTAAACAGGGACCAGAAGCCTCACAGAAAGCGATCCCAAATTTTGCTTGGGCAGAGATCCCGACGACAATCTCGTATAAGTCTTCCACAGTTTTAATAAAGTGACTGTGACCAATGATAATATTGCTACCTTCAGGAATTTCCATTGCTACAGATTTGAGTTCCATTTTTTCCTCCTCAATGTTGCCCGATTGCAATCAATTCCAAATACTTTATGATGATAAATAGAGCGATAAATCAGGTTGTTAGTTTGTAGAAATTTCATCCTGGTGCATAGTTTGAGTTTTCTCCCGTGCCTCCCAAACTACTTCGCTTTTCGACGGTAATTTCGGCATATTTTGCTGGTACTCTATTCTATATGTTCGAGAAATCTTACATATTCTGTTAGCTCCAAATACATTAGATGTATATGCTACCTTGAGGCGAATATAATAGAAATCTAAATCAGAAATTTGTCGAACGATTTCTTGCAATTGGGTAGATTCGGATGGAATAAATAACCTTTGTTTGTAACCTCTGGTTTGACACCATTGAACTAAATCATCTTCTTGAGGAAGGGGAAACCCTTCTAGCGGTTTGAGTCTAGCTAATTCTGCGTATTCGTAAGTAAACCATCTTTCACTGTCAAAATACCAGCGATCGCTCCGAGCAACACTCACGGTAACATGAATATCGTTAGCAGAAATTTTGTCACTTTCATTGAAAAGACTACAGCTAGGGAAGATTTGATTTGGTAGCCAGTTGAGTTCTGCTCTTAATTTAGGATAATTGGCAGCCGCAAACGTTCTTCTTGAGTTCCAGAAATTCCCCCAAGTAGCGACAACTGCCAAAATGGATATACATAGAGCAATATACTCAGTAGGAAATGTCTTTGTACCCCACTTGATGGCAAACTCAATCATAACTATTGCTTCTACTTGGCTTGGCAATAATTTACTACATACCTAGCTAAAAATTGCGATCGCATCTAGGACAAAACCTGGTAGTATATCTTCTCCTGATACAGTATTAGGGAAATTTAATATTTCCACAGTTTGTCCAGAACGATATATTTCTACTTGTCGAGACTGTGGATCGATTAACCAACCCAAGCGAGCGCCATTATTCATATATTCTTGCATTTTGGCTTGTAGGTCGTTAATATTATCTGTCGGAGGACGCAATTCAACCACAAAATCGGGACACAGAGGGGGATAGTCGTCTTGCTGTTCGGATGTGAGGTTTTCCCACCTTTCGCGTCTTACCCAGCTAGCATCGGGAGAACGTTTTGCACCGTTGGGAAGGATAAATAATGTAGAAGAGTCAAATGCTATTCCTAAGTTATTGGAACTACTCCAAGTATCTAATTGTCTGGTTAGGTTACTATTACGCCGTCCCGAACTTCCTCCCGTAGGCGACACTATTACTAATTCTCCTGCTGCTGTTTGCTCGAATTGCCAATCGGGGTTGGCTTTAACAATGCGATCGAATTCTAAATTTGAAATTTTTAAAGCATGTATTGTTAAAGTATTCACCATATGTCTTTTTTTACATGAAAATGTACGGGATACAAAACGCCGTCTTACCATAGTAATTATTGACGGATTTTATAGCTCGATCTTATCTTAATGAGATCAGTCGATCGCCTCTACTCAGATCTTCGCTAGCTGCTAGTACTTCTTGTCTCGCCCAGCGGTCTGCTGCTACGATGTCAGCTAAAGATGGGGAAGCACAATTATCGGTTGAGTGGCGATCGCAAACGAGTTCGATACAACGAGGAATATCTAAAAAGCGGATTTTTTCTTCTAAAAATAAGGCAACTGCTTGTTCGTTAGCTGCATTTAAAACTGCTGGCATCGAGCCACCCGCACGACCCGCACTATATGCTAATTGCATACAAGGATATTTATCATGGTCTGGGGCTTTAAAAGTTAAACTGCCAATTTCTACGAGGTCTAATTGCTTCCAATCAGTATAAATTCTTTCTGGATATGACATGGCATATAGCAAGGGTAAACGCATATCTGCCCAGCCTAACTGTGCTAATACAGAAGTATCTTGTAGTTCGATCAGAGAATGGATAATACTTTGAGGATGGATGACAATATCGATGCGATCGTAATCTAATCCAAATAAGTAATGAGCTTCAATGACTTCCAATCCTTTATTCATCAACGTCGCTGAATCGATCGTAATTTTCCGTCCCATCGTCCAGTTAGGATGTTTTAAAGCATCGGCAACGGTGACATTTGCTAACTTGTCTATAGGTAAATCGCGGAAAGAACCCCCAGAAGCCGTGAGTAAAATTCGCCGCAAGCCACGTTCCGGCACGCCTTGAAGACACTGAAAAATCGCCGAGTGTTCCGAATCTGCTGGTAAAAGTTTAACTCCGTGTTTTTCTACTAATGGTAAGACAACAGGACCACCCGCAATCAGAGTTTCTTTATTTGCCAGCGCAATATCTTTACCCGCCTCAATCGCCGCAATTGTAGGTAACAATCCCGCACAGCCGACAATTCCCGTTACTACGCTTTCGGCATCGCCATAGCGCGCAACTTCTACAATACCCTCTTCCCCTGCCAATAGAATCGGTTGTGGGTCGAGATCTGCGATCGCCTCCTTCAACTCTGATAACTTATCTATATCGCAGATAGCGGCAATACTCGGTTTAAACTGCCGAATTTGCGCCGCCAGCATTTCCACGTTGCGTCCAGCCGCCAACCCGACAATCCGAAATTGGTCGGGGTGTTGTGCCACAATATCCAGAGTTTGAGTACCAATAGAGCCAGTCGATCCCAGGAGAGTAATTGCTTTCACGATTGTTTCAGAATTAGCAGCAATACCACTTTATCAGGGAGCAGGGAGCAGGGAGCGCTTCGGTGCAGGGAGCAGTGACTAGCCACTAGCCACTAGTCACACCCATTACTAATTTTTGTTTACATTGTTACCAAAAACTTTAATTTATATCAAGATTTGATGATTTTTTTTCAGAAAAGGGTCTATGCTCACAGATACAGGAGCAGCTAAAAACAATGCGAAATTAAGGTGCGATCTCATTCGATCGCAGTTTGGGTGGGGAGTGGTAAGAACTTCGTCCAACTTTGCTAACGAGCCATTGAATTTAATTTCTCTTTAATAGCAGGAGATTGATATGACTCAAGAACATGCTGCCCGCTTTTTTAAAGCCATACATCAAGATGAAGCATTAAAGGCTAAACTCAAAGCTACAACTGAACCAGAAGCTTTCATTCAGATTGCATCTGAGCGAGGATACAAATTCACAGTTGCCGAATTGGATGCTCAAATTAGCAAGTTAACTCCTGAAGAGATGGCTGCGGTAATCAACCCAGGAATTTCTCCACGACGGCGTTTAATGCCTAGATAATGTCCACTTTGAGAGACGTTACATATAACGTCTCTACTAACCGCTCCATGATACTTCTACTGGAGTTGGCGCGATCGCCTCTGGTTGCGATCGTCGAGCGATCGCCTCAATAAACCCTTTAAATAAAGGATGGGGCGTACTAGGGCGAGATTGAAACTCTGGGTGAAATTGGCAGGCGAGGAAAAATGGATGGCTGGGTAGTTCGATAATTTCTACCAAGCGTCCGTCTGGAGAAGTGCCACTAATGACGTATCCCGACTCCAAAAATAGGTTGCGGTAGGCGTTGTTAAATTCGTAGCGATGGCGATGGCGTTCGTAAATTAGGGGTTTTTGATACAGTGCGTGCGCTAGGGTATTGGGTGTGAGACTGCAAGGATATAACCCTAGCCGCATGGTTCCACCCAAATCGACGACATCTTGCTGTTCTGGCAAAAGATTTATTACGGGATATTGACAATTAGGGGCAAACTCTGCACTATGGGCATCTTCCAAATGCGCGACATGACGCGCCCATTCAATGACAGAACATTGCATTCCCAAACATAAACCGAGGAACGGAATTTGATGTTCGCGGGCGTATTCTACAGCGGCAATTTTGCCATCTACACCGCGCACGCCGAAGCCTCCAGGGACGACGATACCATGAACGCCCTGTAGTAAAGCGTCTGCCCCTTCTATTTCTAAATCTTCCGAGTTGATCCAACGCAGGTGTAATTCGCCATTTGTCGCGATCGCTGCATGGCGCAAAGCTTCTACTACCGATAGATAAGCATCGTTTAAACGCACGTACTTACCAACAATTGCAACTTCAACTTGGTGAGTGGGGTTGGCTTGTCGTTGTACTATAGTTTGCCATTGCGAGAGATCGGGCTGGCGTTGTCCGAGTTGCAGCAATTCTATGGTTTGCTGTGCCAGCCCTTCTGTTTCTAAAGTTAAAGGGACTTCATAGATACTGCTGGCATCTTGACAGCTAATGACGCATTCAACAGATACGTCACAAAATTCAGCCATTTTTGCTTTTAGACCGTCGGGTAGGGGGCGATCGCTCCGACAGACTAAAATATCTGGTTGAATCCCAATCGATCGCAACTCCTTAACAGAATGTTGTGTCGGTTTGGTTTTCATTTCCCCCGCCGAAGGAATCCAGGGAACGAGGGTAACGTGCATATACAACACGTTTTGTCGCCCTACATCCTTACGAAACTGCCGAATTGCTTCGAGAAATGGCAGCGATTCGATGTCTCCCACCGTACCGCCAATTTCGGTAATGACGACATCGGGATTCGTATTTTTGGCAACGCGCTGAATTCTTTCTTTAATTTCATTTGTAATATGGGGAATGACTTGTACCGTTCCCCCCATGTAATCGCCACGCCGTTCTTTATTAATTACTGCCTGATAAATTGAACCAGTCGTGACGCTATTGAGGCGCGACATGGAAGTATCGGTAAAACGTTCGTAGTGTCCTAAGTCTAAATCTGTTTCCGCGCCATCTTCGGTAACAAAAACTTCCCCGTGTTGAAAGGGACTCATCGTACCTGGATCGACGTTAATATAAGGGTCGAGTTTGAGAATAGAAACTGAATAATCTCGCGATTTGAGCAGCCGTCCCAAGCTTGCCGCTACAATACCCTTACCAATGCTGGAGACTACGCCACCAGTCACAAACACAAATTTAGTCATAGTAGTTTTTCTTAATCTTGGGCAAGTTTCAGCCATTCACCCCGATAATTGTGACATATTCTTGAAGAGAGTGGTGCGTAATGCGTGGTGCGTGGTGCGTGGTGCATGGTTTAATTTTGAATTCTTTCCCGACTCCCGACTCCCGATTCCCGACTCCCTATTTTGGCGTGAAAAAACTTTTCGGATTATTCTTTCTCGGAACTATCTTTGTCCTGCTTATGGTGCGTCCAGTTGGGGCAGAACAGCAACTATCAGTAGTGTATCCCCCTGCTAACCATCAAACAGTAGCCGATCGCATCTTTTTGGTAGGAACAGCGCCGCCAACGGGTAAAGTTTTAGTTAACGGTAAACCGATAGAACGCAGCCGCGCCGGACATTTCGCCCCTAGTTTTCCCTTGCGAGTCGGGGATAATACTTTTACGTTGCAATACCAAGATCGACAGGTGCAACTAAAGGTACAGCGACAAGATACAACTCCCGCGCCACCGATAGGATTGGCTTTTGGTAAAGATTCCTTGACTCCTAATGTCGATATTGCCAGAATGCCAGGGGAACTTGTTTGTTTTAGCGCGATCGCTCCTCCTCAATCTGTAGTTTCCGTTCAATTAGGCAAAGATAACATTCGCCTTCTCCCCCAACTACAGCAAGCACAACTCCCAGCTAACTCCGCACTTTTAACCGGACGAAATCAGCCGACTCGACAATTAACGTCTGGGCAATATCAAGGTTGTACAACTCTACCAGAACTAGGGAATCTCCCATATGAGAATAACGTTATGACCAGTGGTTTCACTCCTGGTTCTGGAATTCAACCACAGTTTCAACTAACATTAAACGGTCAAACCGTTACTCAACTAAGTCCAGGTAAAGTTACAATCCTCTCACCCGCAAATTTAGAAGTTGTCGAAGTCACAGCAAATGAAGGGGTAGCGCGAACTGGTGCGAGTACCGATTACTCTCGCCTCACACCTTTACCCAAGGGTACGCGGGCAACAGTTACGGGAAAAGAAGGGGAATGGTTGCGCTTAGATTATGGCGGTTGGATTAACAGTCAGGAAACTAGAATCATACCAGGAGCAATCCCACCGCGATCGCTAATTCGGAGTGTCAGCGCCCATCGCGTACCTGGAGCAACAGAGATCGTGTTGCCGCTACAAGTCCCCGTCCCCGTAAGCATACAGCAGGGCGATCGCACTTTAACTCTGACTTTACATAATACTACTGCTCAAACCGATACAATTCGCTTCGACGACGACCCAATAATCTCTCGCCTCGATTGGCAGCAAGTCACACCCGATCGCCTGGAATATATTTTTAACCTCAAATCCCAACAGCAATGGGGTTACAAATTGAGGTACGAAGGGACGAGTTTGGTATTAACGTTGCGGCATCAGCCGAGAAATAGAGAACAAGTTAAAAGTCAAAAGTCAAGAGTCAAAATTCAAAATTCAGAATTAAAAATTTCCGACTCCCGACTCCCGAACGCCAGTTCGCACAACGGGGGGAACCCCCGCAAGCGACTGGCTCCTCCCGACTCCCCTCTATCGGGAATCAAAATTCTTCTCGATCCTGGGCATGGAGGGAAGGAAAGTGGAGCTTTGGGATCGACGGGTTATCCTGAAAAAGAGATCAATTTATTAATGTCTAAATTAGTTCGAGAACAATTAGCACGGCGAGGTGCTGAAGTTTACCTGACGCGGGAGGACGATCGCGATTTATCGTTACCAGATCGAGTAGCCATAATCGATAAAATTGAACCCGCGATCGCAATTTCTCTACATTACAATGCTCTGCCAGATGCAGGCAATGCCATGAAAACTCAAGGATTAGCTGCCTTTTGGTATCATCCCCAAGCACACGATCTCGCTAGCTTTTTACATAGTTATTTAGTTCAAAAACTGAACCGCCCTGACTACGGACTGTACTGGAACAACCTCGCTTTAACTCGTCCCGCTTCAGCCCCAACAATATTATTAGAACTAGGATTTATGATTAACCCCTACGAATTTGAATGGATCGTCAACCCGCAAGCACAACAACAACTAGCCAGTGCGATCGCCCAAGGAATCACCCAATGGTTTAGCAATATCAGATAGACCTTTAGCGTCCTTCTTTGCGCCTACTCTACGAGAAACCGCTTTGCGTCAACGCTTCGCCTTCGGCTGGTGCGTCTATTGCGCGACAAAATTTTAAACGCAGATAGAAACGCAGATAAACGCAGATGAACGCAGATAAAGACAAATTTAACTATTGTTTGACTTTTAACTTTTGACCTTTGACTTACTCAAAAGGCTCGCTGAATCTCCATCTAAAAACAATGTTGCCTGTGCTTGACTTCTGAGGATAGCCGCAGGACAACTCGTCGCGATCACACCTTCTAAAGTCTGCTGTACTGCTGTAGCTTTGTGTTTTCCCGGGGCGAAACAAAATATTTTTTGTGCTAAACAAATTGCTGGGATTGTCAGCGTAAAAGCGTATTGTGGCACAGCTGCAATTTCAGTAAAATAGCCTTGGCTAACTTGTTGCTGGCGGGTAGATAATTCTAATTTTACAAGTTTTATGTAGTAAGGATCTTGAAAATCTGCTACTGATGGTTCGTTAAAAGCTAAGTGTCCGTTGCCTCCTAATCCCAAACAACATAGGTCGATAGGCTGGGATAATAATAACTTAGTGTAGCGATCGCATTCTGCTAGCGGTTGTACGGTATCGCCTTCAATATAGTGAAATGCTGCTGGATTGACTTTCTGTTCGACTCTTTCGCACAAATAACGCCGAAAACTTGCCGGATGGTTAGCATCAATTCCTAAGTATTCATCGAGATGGAAAAAGACAATTCGCGACCAGTCTATCTCACCTAAATTTCCCAATTTTGAGAGAAATTCAATTTGAGAATTGCCAGTTGCTAATATTACCGTAGCATTATCTTGCTGCGTCAGTAAGTTTTGTAAATAGCTTTGCGTGATTTTAGCTGCGTCTGTGGTAAGTTCATCAGTGCGATCGTATAAACGTACTGTCAGCGCATCTACTGGAAAAATTTTAGCGAGTGTGTCGGTTTGGAAGTTGTGAGGAAGATAAGACATTTAAACAGCCTTACAAGCGTACCGCCACTCTATATATAACAGGGAGCAAGGATTAGGGAGTAGGGAGCAGACGATTTTTCAAGTTTGTTTGCTGCTATACGAATTGACTGATAGCTCGAACTTAATTTGTTTATGCCGAAATAGTGCTGCTTGGCAAATTGCTAGAGGCGCAGTTTCACCATAACCCCAAACGCCATTTGGGATAAAGCTAGCCACAAAAGGTAATCCTGGTAAGGAATGTTCCTCAACTCGAAATAACTCAAAGTGAGGTGCATCTGAATTTTCTAAATCCCAAGCAACTAATTCTAAAGCAGCTCTGATGTCTGTAGAATAGGGGCGCACGAAAAGGTGAAATTTTTCTGCTATTAAACTATCTAGATCTGCTAAAGAGTCAACTTTAATTGTTTCTAAATCTTCAGGTTGTAATTCCGTTAGTTCAAAAGTTTCTTCCATCTGATTTACTACTAGCTTTAGTTTGGTATAATTTGATATAGCGAATACGAGCAAGACTTATTGATAGGAGAATGTAGAGGATAGAGCGCTAAAAAACAATCCCCCTACAGAGAGATTTTGCTAGCAATATTCTATGGAAAAAGCTGAGAATGTAGAGACGCTATGCGTACGCCTCTACAAATGTCTGTACAGAACTTATATTTCTGCTACTGCTCTTTCAATTAACCGTCGCGCTAATGTTTGGGTTCCTGTATGTTCGTAGTAATTGGTCGAGACATCTAGAAAAGCAGCAAGATAGTCTAATTTATCGTCAGCAACTTCTATAAAACCTTGTAGGTTGCTCACAACTTTCTGCGGCGTTAATCCGCGAGAAACGACCAAATCGTTCATCCAGCCCGTGACAGAGTTGAAACTTTCACCGAGAAAGTTCAACTTACTGGCAGAATTATTCCCTGGAATATCGCTATTGATATTTCGGAAGGTAGAGTTTTGCTCTAATTCCTGGGGACTCGTTTTATCTAAAGTTGCTAAAGCCTTTTGAATAAAATCAGGACCAAAAGGAATCAAACCATCGACGCAAACTAAGGCTACCATGCGCATCAAGGATTCGCCACTGTAATCCGCCAGGGAAGTGACGAAATCACCAATACTATCGCCAGGGATACCGTTAATTTGACAAAAAGCCAGTAACTCGACGACTAATTTCAAAGTTAAGTCGATAGTTTGGGCTTTATCAGCTTTAGGAGTGACTTTATTTAAGAAACCTAAAAGCGGGATTTTTTCCCCAACTTTATTCGCTAAAGCTGCTGCACCTAAGGCTTTATCAGTACTATCTACAGTTTGATATAACCACATCGCTCTTTGATATCCTTGAGAGCGATCGTTGTAGAGATAGATTGCCCGTTCGCCAACTTGTTGAATAATACTTTCGTCAGTTTCGCCTGTAACAGTACGAATTGTATTTTCAAAACCGACTAAATTATTCCACTGCCCGGGAATCACAAAATCTAGCGATCGCAGCATGGAAACAGTCATATTATTGGTAGATAGTCCGTCCACCAACTCAATAATTGATTTGCTCATATCAAACTCCTTGATTAGTCATTTGTCATTGGTCATTTGTCATTTGCGATCGCGGAATGACTAATTTATTGCAATTTTGAGAGTCCATTGAGGTTGAATTTCTTTAACCACGCTTCGCGATCGCTAGCTGTAAAGGAGGGATCGCGAGATAAAACTTTAACTTGATAGCGATCGCCGACTAATACTGCTGTTTGTGTCGTCCCAACTTCTACAGCAGGATAACCGTTAATCTGTTTCGTACTCGTCTTAAACTTTGCTGCGGCAGTGGGCAAGCTTTTAGTATCGGAAATAGACAGCATTGCCATATCTCTACCACCTTTCTTCAATTTTGCCTCAGCAAAACCTTTTTTCTCTTGGGTATAAACTCGTTGAAATTCCCCGCTAGCGGCTGGGAAAAATCGATTGAACTCGCTGCCTTGAGTCGCTTCTTTGACTACTGCTTGACCGCTTTTTTGCTGATTGCTGACCTGTTGTGCTTGGTCAAACCGCCCTGGAGTTTCTGTAGCCGTACATGCTGTAGTAAATAGCAACAATGACAGCATTAACGCCACTAAAATTTTACGCCCTTGATGAAAAAACATAACGCCTCCTGCTCGATTCTTTACACTTATCATTTATTCTGGCGATCGCTTGCTTTAGTTTCGGAAGATTTTATATGCGTTGGGCAATGACAGCGTAAAACGGATCTTTCGCACCGACACCTAACCACTGGATGAAATTATTAGTGCCGGACTGATGGGCAATAAGTTCGGGTTCGGAGAATCCTGGCACAGCTCGAAAATACTGTTTGACTAATTCTACCCGACTTGATTCTGTCCCATCACGCCAAGCCTGAATTGCTTTTTGGTAAAACATGCGGTTGGAAAAGCTGATGATAACAATTCCGCCCGGTTTCAGAATCCGATGAATCTCGTTAAACACTGCTTCTGGATACTGCAAGTATTGTATCGAAACAGTATTCAAAACTGCGTCGAAATCTTGGTCTGGTAGCGAAAATTTGGGATTCTGATTCAGATTTTGCACGAAATAACGATGCAATCGAGGATTACGGGCTAGTTCCTCTTCATTCATCCCGTGTCCTTCGACATGAGCAAATTCTATTTCCTCTGGAAGGTGAGACACCCAGCTACTCATCATGTCAAAAATTCGAGTCTGGGGTTTGAGGCGTTCTCGATAAAGCTGAGTCAGCTGTTGAATGAAATTGTCGTCTACATGGGTGACAAATCGAGGAAAGGAATAGAACTGCTGGTCGTTAGTATCGTCTAACTTGATCCGGTCGTGAGGGCGCAAAATCATAATTCGAGTGTTTCAATACCTCTACTCTTCTCAGTGTAGAAAAAATTACGAAGTGTAAAGCTATTTTTCCACTCGTTTCTACCTAACGAATCGGGTTGTGGACGGTAATTAGTTTTGTCCCATCAGGAAATGTTGCTTCTACCTGGACTTCATGTAACATCTCCGGTACACCCTCCATGACTTCATCTCGCATCAGGAGAGTTGCGCCAAAACTCATCAACTCGGCGACGGTACGTCCTTCTCGCGCACCTTCCAGAATAGCGGCAGAAATGTACGCAACTGCTTCTGGATAATTTAGTTTTAATCCTCTAGTTTTACGGCGTTCTGCTACCAAAGCAGCGGTGAAGATGAGTAGTTTATCCTTTTCCTGCGGCGTAAGTTGCATTTTTTCTTCCTATTTAACTCGTTATATTTGGCGTTATGGCTGTCATTGGTCATTTGTTACTCACGATTCACGACTCATGACTCACTTGCCTATTTGCCAAACTCTAGGTAAACAGCTAGACCTGTCTAATAATGATAAGCGCAGTAACTGCCACACAGATGTAAACCAGTGTCGTACTTCGATCGAACTAGAGCCACGGTAACGACACAATAATCCATGTGGGAGGCGAGTGACTCCAGAATTCGGAATTAAATTCTCCCTCAGCTCCCCCAGCCTCCATAGCTCCCTCAGCTCTCTTTTCCCGACTCCCGACTCCCAACTCCCGACTCCCGAACCTTGTCCCCATAATTCTCTCGCTTGCACCACTAATTCTGGTGAGACTTCGCATCCGATCCAGGTAAGGCTGGCGACAATGGAATGTCCGGCTAAGCCGTGGGGACTGTTGAGAACCGCTTCTTCTCCTGGCAACCATTGCCGATCGATCCATAAAGGTTGTCCTTGTTGCCATACTTCAGTATGCGATCGCCATTCTCCTTGTAAAAATTTTTCTCCTCTAGCGCTGCGTCCAAATCTGGTAATTTCCCAGCCCAACCAGCTAGCACCTGGGGTTAATTCCACGCGCAAGTCTTGGCGATAATTTGCCCCGTTAAAGACGATTGTTTCTTGAGGCAACCACTCTAAACAAGCACCTTCATCGATCTGAATCTCAACTGTTTGTCTGGCTGGTAAGCCGTTGCTGCGATAAATTTTACTCGCGGCTGTTGTCGTGACTAAAGCTTGCGATCGCGGTTGGAGTTGCAGGTTGATTGAAAGGCGATCGCCGCCCACAATTCCCCCAGCCGTGTGCAAGATAGCAGTATGGCATATGTCTCCTTCTGGGTAAAACGGACGCTGCACTTTTAACGGTGCTTGAACGCGATCGCTTATTGGTTGTGTCTTACCGTTACGCAGAGCATACACGATATCTAAATTGCCATGCCAGCTAGAAGGAATATTTTTGGCGATCGCAGTATCTTGATACATAGATTACCTACCCTCCTCAAATGGCTGATATTTTCCTCCCAGTGCTTCTGCAATCGTTTGCGTATTTGCTACCATCATTTTGATATACGAATCTCCATTACTACCAGCAGCGCCGATCGAGTCAGAGTAGAGTTGGCGCGGTGCTAATTTGACTCCCGCCTCCTGAGCAACAGTAGTAATTAAAGCAGGGTTAATTGTGGTTTCAGCAAAAATGGCAGGAACTCCAGCTTTTTTCACAGCTTCGACTAATTTTTGGATAGTTTGGGCGCTGGGTTGTTCTTCCGTACTGATCCCAATTAGAGTCCCGGCGATCGCCATTCCGTAGGCGCGACCGAAGTATTGAAACGCATCGTGCGTCGTAACTAGTTTTCGTCGTTCTGCGGGGATGGTTTGAATTTGCTGAGCCATCCAAGTATCTAATTCCTGCAACTGGGCGATCAGTTGTGCGGCATTTTGAGTAAATTTCTCTTTATCTTCCGGTGACAATTCAATCAAAGCGTCGCGAATTCGGTTCACCATTTGAATTGAATTTTCCACATCGCCCCAAACATGAGGATCGGGGACGATTTCCCCTTTGCCTTTGTCTAGCTGTAAAGGTTTCACAACTTCCCCCACAGCCAATTTACGCCCTTTCAATCCTGCCGCATTCATCAGCTTAATTAGTCCTGGCTCCAAATTGTAGCCGTTATACAAAATCAAGTCTGCATCTTCCAATGCCTGACTATCGGCTGGGACTGGTTCGTAAACGTGGGGATCGTCCCCTGGCTTCAAAATTCCCCGCAGTTGAATTTCTTCTCCTCCTACCCGTTCTGCCAAATCGTTAATGATGGTGCTAGTCGCCACCACTCGCGGCTTTTCTATCCCTGGAGTGGTGCGGCTTGCATCTGGTTGGCTACAACTGAATAGAAGGACAAGAGGTAACAGGCAAGAGGCGAGAGGTAGTTGGTAGTTGGTAGTTGGTAGTTGGTAGTTGGTAGTTGGTAATTGGTATTTGCTCCCCTGCTCCTCTGCTCCTCTGCCCCTCTGCCCCTCTGCTCCCTGCTCCCTGCTCCCTGCTCCCTGCTCTCTGCTCCCTGTACCATTACTCCCACTTATCTTCAACATTATTTCCTTTTATAGATGTTTTCATATTCTTTTCATTTTTACAGTATGCTCAAAGTAGACAAAAAAAGTTAGTGTTATGAAAACTTTTAATTTGAAACTCCAGCCCAGAATAAATACTCATGGGTTTGTGCCAACTGCTGCGAACGTACAGAAAATGGATATAAATATCGCCAGCGCTGCAAATATTAATATCAGTCATTTAGGAGTGCAGTACCGCACGCAAGAAGCACTACGCGATGTCAACTGTACGGTGCGACCTGGAAGACTGACCGGAGTTTTTGGTCCCAATGGTGCGGGTAAAAGTACTCTCATCAAAGCAATGTTGGGACTGGTTCCTTTGTCTAGCGGTAACGTGCTTTACCAGGGCAAGCCTTTGGTGCAGCAGTTGGAAAAAGTTGCATACGTTCCCCAGCGATCGCAGATTGACTGGACTTATCCTGCTACGGTGTGGGATGTGGTGATGATGGGCAGAGTCAAGAAAACGGGTTTATTTCAGCGTTTTTCTACTGTCAGTCGTAAAGTCGCCCAATCTGCATTAGAACGGGTAGGAATGGACGCATATAAACATCGTCCCATCGGACAGCTATCGGGAGGACAACAGCAACGAGTATTTTTGGCACGGGCTTTGACTCAAGAAGCAGAAATATTTTGCTTTGACGAACCATTGGTAGGAATCGACCAAAAAACCCAAACTGTAATTTTTGATGTTTTCCACGAATTAGCCCAAGCTGGAAAAATCGTATTAGTTGTGAATCACGACTTGGGAGAATCGATTCAGCACTTTGACGATTTGATTTTGCTCAATCGCGAGATAATTGCTACAGGCGATCGCGCTTCAGTGTTAACTGAAGATAATCTTTATCGCGCCTACAGTGGTAAGGTGATGTATTTTAGTGGAGCTGCTGCTTAATGCTTGAGGCACTGATTGAGCCGTTGCAGTATGGATTCATGCAGCGATCGCTTGTCGTTGCGATTCTTGTCGGTTTGTTGTGTGCTGTCGTCGGCAGTTACTTGATGGTACAACGCTTGGCTTTATTGGGCGATGCCATCAGTCACTCCGTACTACCAGGACTCGCGATCGCCTTTTTAGTTGGGGCAAATATTTTTGTTGGTGCATTTATTGCTGGGGTAATTAGTACGCTGCTAATCGCTTGGATACGCACGCGATCGCCGATCAAAGAAGATGCAGCGATGGGTATCGTTTTTTCAGCTTTTTTTGCACTAGGAATTACCTTAATTACGACAATTCAGAAGCAGAATAAAATCGATCTCAATCACTTTTTATTTGGCAACATTCTCGGCGTAACTTTTGATGATGTCCGCGACACGGCGATTATTGCCACTGTAGTATTAATTGTGGTTTTTCTCTTATACAAAGAACTCCTATTTTATACTTTCGATCCGCTAGGCGCTCAAGCTGCTGGCTTACCAGTGAATCAGCTGAATTTTGGCTTAATGTTGTTAATTGCTTTAACAATTGTCGCCAGCATGAAAGCAGTAGGCGTGATTTTAGTATTATCCCTCCTCATTACACCTGGGGCAACTGCCTATTTGCTAGTAACTCGCTTGCATCAAGTGATGATTTTAGGTGCGGCGATTGGGATTGTTTCTAGTATTAGCGGCATGTATCTCAGTTACTTTTTTAACTTACCATCCGGTCCCGCGATCGTCCTAGTTGTTTCAGGATTATTTGCCCTGGCTTTTTTATTCAGTCCCAATTATGGGGTTTTTATGCGTTGGCGACAAGTGAAAACCAAGCAGTTGAGTAATGAATAATAGTAGAGTCAATTCTATCATTTGAATAATATATATCTTATAGGAGCGGACGGCTATGCGTCCCTACCTATGATATGTTCGTAATTGGTAATTGCTATACGAGCATTTTTTTATACTCTAGGTAAGATACATGGCTGACATTGTCGATATTGCTGTGGGTGCAGGTTCTTTCAATACTTTAGTAGCGGCAGTACAGGCAGCAGGGTTAGTAGACACCCTCAAAAGTCCTGGTCCCTTCACGGTGTTTGCACCTAACGATGAAGCATTTGCACAACTACCACCTGGAACTATTCAAACCTTACTACAAAACATTCCTCAATTAGCAAGAATTTTAACTTTCCATGTTGTTTCTGGTAAGTTGATGCAAGCTGACTTAGCAAAAGTCGATTCTGTCATTTCGGTGGAAGGTTCGCCAATTCCGATTAATTGTACTGATGGCTTTGAAGTCAAAAATGCCACAGTATTAGCACCTGATATTGAAGCTGATAACGGCGTGATTCATGTAATTAATCGCGTGATTTTGATGGGGTAATTTATATCTGTAGAGACGTTACATGTAACGTCTCTACATCAGGCGATCGACGTTTTAATATCTGAAACCAACCGATCGATTCTTTCCTTAGTCGTTCCCCAAGAACACATAAATCTTACACCACCAGCGCCGATAAAAGTATAGAACTGCCAGTTCTTGGCACGTAATTGATTAATGGTATGTTCTGATAGCTGTACGAACACACCATTGACTTGCCTGGGAAATAGAATTTCTACACCATCAATATTTAAAAGTTGATTTTCTAAATATGCCGCACACTCATTAGCATGACGCGCATTTCTTAACCAAGCACCTGTCTCTAGCAAACCCAGCCAAGGTGCGGAAATAAATCGCATTTTTGATGCTAATTGTCCTGCTTGCTTGCAGCGATAGGCAAAGTCTTCTGCTAAGCTTTTATTAAAGAAGATAATTGCTTCACCCATTGCCGTACCATTCTTCGTTCCGCAAAAACACAAGACATCAACACCACTTTTCCAAGTAATTTCGGCTGGAGTTTTATTCATCGCCACGACAGCGTTAGCAAAGCGTGCGCCATCCATGTGAATTTTTAAGTCGTATTTTTGGGCAATTTCTTGAATTGCTAAAAGTTCGTCAATAGAGTATAAAGTTCCTAATTCTGTAGCTTGTGTCAAGCTGATAACTTTAGGTTTGGGAAAGTGTATATCTGCACGTTTGCTGACAATTGCTTCTACTGATGCTGGGTTTAGCTTACCCATTTCGCCTCTGGCTAGTAATAACTTAGAACCATTTGAAGCAAATTCTGGCGCACCGCATTCATCAGTTTCAATATGTGCAACTTCGTGACAAATGACACTATGGTAAGACTGACAAAGTGCAGCTAGAGAGAGTGAATTAGCGGCTGTACCATTAAAGACGAAGAATACTTCGCAGTCAGTTTCAAAGATTTGCCGAAAATAATCCGAAGCTTTTTGCGTCCATTCATCGTTACCATATGCAGGCGAACTCCCTGCATTAGCTTTAAGCATATATTCTAAAGCTTCTGGGCAAATTCCAGAATAGTTATCGCTGGCAAATTGTTCTGGATTGTTTACCATAATCTATCTACATAATTAATGTTTTTTACATCGATCGCAATGTCCGCAACCTGAAAATGGTAATTCTTGACTAAAACCAAAACATTTTAACAAATACTGCCAGCGACACTGTTTCGTTGTAAGATACTGAGTCATCTGCTGTACGGCAAGAAATTGTTTAGGTGGTTGTAGTTTAATTGGTTGACGGATCGTGTAATGAAATGGATCTTGCCAGTCTAACAAATTTGCACTGTGGAGGAGAGATAACGCAATCGCACCATCCGAAAATTTGCGTGCTACAGCCTCTACTTCTCCCTTAACTGGAAGTTTTTTTGCTAATTGCTGTGCTGATAAATATTGCGATCGCATTTTGGTTTCAAAAAACTGCTGACGCTGCTTATCTTCTGGATCTAACCATCCTGTAGGTTCGCTAATTAACGTTAATGCAATACTGGGTTTTCCATCTCTGCCAGCACGTCCAACTTCCTGCACGTATTCTGATAATAATAAGGGAGAGTGGAAATGTACCACCCATCTCACGTTAGGTTTATTGATTCCCATTCCGAACGCGCTGGTACAGACAACAAATTGCATTTCTCCATTCAACCAGCTAGCTTCAATTCTACGACGTTCTTCTGGATTTAAGCCGGCATGATAAGCCGCAGTCACATATCCTCGTTGCATTAACCATTCTGCTAAACTTTCGCTATCGCGGCGGGTACGCACGTAAACTAATCCAGCTTCCCCCTGTTGTGACTGAATAAATTTCTCTAATTGTTGTTTCCGTCCTTTAGGTGTCCAAACTATTTTTACCTGAAGATGCAGATTAGAACGGTAGGGATTTTGACGAAAAATTGCTGGTTGTTGTAGTTGTAAGACTTGCTGAATTGTCCGCTGAGTTGTCGGATTGGCAGTTGCAGTAAAGGCGGCGATCGCGATTTTTGTTCCAACTGGTTTAGACTGAAGTAAAGCCGATCTCACTGTACCTAAACGGCGATAAGCTGGACGAAATGTATCTCCCCATTGAGATAAGCAATGAGCTTCATCTAAGATTAAAGTATTAATGTGTAATTGCGGTTGAGATAGCCTTTCCCAGATCGGTTTACTAAGTAAAGTTTCTGGCGATAAATAGACTAATTTTAACTGCTGCTGTTCTAATTGCTGTAGAGTTTTAAATCGACTATCTTTTGGTAGTTCACTGTGTAATAAAGCAGCAGGAAGATGGCGATCGCGCAATTCTTTAACTTGGTTTTCCATCAACGCTACTAGAGGTGAAACGACTATAGTTAAACCTGTTTGTAGTAGTGCTGGAAGTTGAAAACAAATTGACTTACCCCCACCCGTGGGCATAATTATCAAAGCATCTTGCCCTGATAATATACTACGAATAATTTCCCCTTGGGGTGGACGAAAATCTGAATATCCCCAAATTTGCTGTAACTTAGAGTGAATATGCTGTCCAGATTCAGAGTCATTCATAGGTATCGAGCAATTTTTTGACTCTGAATATAACTGCTAACTGACGGATAAGCCAATCACGATCGTAGCAGAAGCAGTCCATGCGATCGAGCGAATTGTATAACTGCTAACAACTGCACCTAGACCTATTCGTCACTAAGGTACAACCTGATTCATTCAAATTTGATAGTAATTTCTGATAAAAGCCTTAAGCTTTCCTTGGCATTTGAAATGACAGGTTTTCCAACACGGCAGATCTTATCCGAGCTACTTTCGCTCGAAGGACGCGATCGAAGGATGGGTAGAATTTAGTAGTCGATTCAAAGTATCGAGGGCTGTTGTTTGCAAACGGACATGAGCATCAATAAATAAACCAATTGCTTCCGTCATGAAATTTCTCAGTTGATCTTCTGGTTGAGTAGCTGGAAAGTCCAGAAATGGTCTGCCTGTGGTGGAATCGAAAGGATCGGCAATAGAAAAATGGTTGGCTCCTTCCAAAAGCAACAAATAACTATCATTTCTGCCACCTGCGATCGCTTCTTGGAAGGTACGCCTAACAGGAGTTGTCGCTTGTTCCCAAGTCACTCCATAGCGATGGCTGCTATTCGCAATCACCCCATCACGGGTTCCGCCAATCAACAATAGTGGTAGAGAATCAGGTAGGGGTAGGATTGTGCCAGATGCATACCCTAACTGAACGATCGCCGCTGTATGAGCACCATAAGCAAAAGCAGCTACAACTTGTGGAAAAAATTGTGAATCTGCGCTTTCAATTGCGACTCTACCTCCAGCAGAATGCCCGCCCAGAATAATATGTTGTAGGTCGAGCAAGCCAGCCAAAACCCCTTCAGCTTGTAAACGCTCTAACGCCGTTAGCAGTGTTGGCAAAGCAGAAGCTGTTGGACCTTGACCGTACATATTTGGAGCTAACATTTTCATGTCAACACCTGGAGTGAGAGCCACCATCCCAGGTAAATTTTCAGCAATCCAAGAAAATGTCACAACCACAAGTCCGCGCTCTGACAATTTAACAGCCAGCCACTGATACAGTTCGGGACCGCAGTTAATGCCGTTGAACAGAATAACAACCTGAAATGGAGAATGGCGAGAATCAGCAGGAACGATACCCAGATCCCGTTCTCGATCGCTGCCCGAGCTATGGGCTGGGTAGAAAACCTTCAGGTGAATCGTGTCATAGGGGGAAGAAGCATCTTCAATTTTGGCAGCTTGGAAAAATGCTCGAATATTCATGACATCTTGCTTTTCAACCACCTACCGCGATCGCCTCCTTACTTAATCTCTCATGAGCTGCCAAAATAATTTCCTCAGTTTGCTCCCAACCGATACACTGATCTGTCACTGAAATACCATATTTCAATTTTGACAAATCGCACGGAATTGACTGATGACCTTCATACAAATGAGATTCTAACATCATCCCTAGAATTGATGTATTTCCTTCTACAATTTGCGCGATCGCATCGTTAAAGGCTACAGTTTGTAATTTGTAATTTTTGTTTGAGTTACCGTGGCTGCAATCGATGACGATTCGTAGAGGTAAACCTGCCTCTTTTAACTTCTCTTCTACTTTCTTAACATGGGCAGTCTCGTAATTAGGCTTGCCACCACCACCCCGTAAAATAATATGACCGTAAGCGTTTCCTTTAGTTTTAAAAACGCTCACTCGTCCTCTTTGATCGATTCCCAAAAAATTGTGAGGTGTACTCGCTGCATGGAGGGCATTGAGAGCTACCTGAATCCCACCATCAGTCCCATTCTTAAATCCTACTGGCATCGATAGCCCACTAGCAATTTCTCGGTGCGTTTGTGATTCAGTTGTTCTTGCACCGATCGCCGCCCAAGACATGAGTTCGCTGATATACTGCGGTACGATTGGATCGAGTGCTTCTGTTGCCGCAGGAATGCCAATTTCCGCCAGCTTTAATGATAAGCTCCGGGCTAAATGCAGACCTTTTTCAATATGGAAAGAATCATCCATATCGGGGTCATTAATCAATCCTTTCCATCCTACTGTCGTGCGAGGTTTTTCAAAATACACGCGCATAATCAGCAGAAATTTATCTTGAACTTTGTCTGCTAAATTTTTTAATCTCCCTGCATACTCTTCTGCTGCTGCGACATCGTGAATAGAACAGGGACCAACTACAATAAACTTTCTATTATCTATACCATCTAATATATTTTCTAATTCTTTCCGAAAGCGGAGGACAGTTTTTTCTGCTTTTTCCGTTAAAGGTAACTTTGTTTTTAGTTCTTTCGGAGTTATTAAGATATGTGAATTATCAATACGGATATCAGCTATACGATCTTGCATAGTAAAAATTACCTATTTTGAAGAACGACAACAGAGAAAACCAATATTCAGTATAGTATTTTCTCAATAGAGGCAGATGAAACAATTTGGCAGAAAAATTCCCCTAAGCGTTCTAGATGGTCTAAAAAAGACTACACCAGGCGCGATCGCGATTTCCACATCGCTGTTATTACCTGTCATAAACCTAAACAGTAGCGCACGGCTGCCTCTACTTGCTAACTTAACGTCGGATCTCAAACTTGCGTAACCCTTCTAGTGTCTCGTACTCAACCGCCACGTCTTTAACAACAGCAGGGGGGTTTCCCTGGCGACACCACGCGATCGCCTCTGCTACCAATTCTCTCGTTCCTTCAAATACGGCTTCTACTCTCCCATCTGGTAGATTGCGCACCCAGCCATGCAACCCCATCTCAGCAGCCATCTGGGCAGTTGACATTCGGTAGCCCACTCCTTGGACTCTACCAGAAACGAATACATGGGCGCGAAGTCGATCTTGCATGGGTAATCGCAAATGTATTTTTTTAGTACAACAGAATAGTTTTTTCCGAAAGCAAACGATCTCAACAAAAATGGCGCTAACTGGGAAGCTAACGCCAAACGAAGCCTTACTTGGTTCATTCTAAGCAAAAATGGTGCTGCAATCTAGCTCAGACTCAAAACGACGGTTTTAGTCATCATCATCGTCATCATTGCGATCGCGAGATCGATATTCCCGATCGTCATCATCGTCATCCCGACTGCGACTTCTATACTCTCGATCGTCATCGTCATCGTCGCGATCGCGCCTTCTATATTTGCGATCGTCGTCGTCGTCATCCTCTTCGTCGTACCGATCTCTATATTCTCGTTCTTCTTCTACCCGCGAACGATATCTGTACTCGCGATCGTCGTCCCCATCTTCGTCGCGATTGCGATATCTGCGATCGTCGTCGTTGCGATCTCGATCGTCTCGATCGTCATCTCGTCTGCGATCGCCTACACCAGGAATGTTTTTAAAAAAATCGCCTATACCCATAATCTTTCTCCTAACGGTCGGGCAAGATTTTTTTACTGAATTAATCCGTAGTCTGTCATAGAAGTTTTGATTGCTATCTCCTCCAAGAGTTATAAATAGCGATCGGTAAATAGAATGAGATCGAACGGGGAGAAGGGTTAACTACCAACTACTAACTACCCCAATACATCCTGTTTATCAGCCAAAGATTCTTGCTTGGCAGAAATGCTAGGATCTTCGCTTAAATCTTGTCGATCGCTCAATTTTTCCCTAAATTCGTTGATTACACCTCCATGTAAAAGGATATTAATTTGACGCGGGCTGATGCTATGAGTCATTTCATAAACAAGATTTTTTGTCTTATTTTTAGCCACAATTGGTTGTCCAGAAGTCAAGGCATCGCGCAATCCTATAATTTCGATTTCATCATCGCGATCGATAGTGTCGTAATCATCAGGATTGACAAATTCTAGCGGCATAATACCGAAATTAACTAAATTTTGCCACCCAATTCGGGCGTAGGACTTAGCTAACACCGCTACTTGTCCTAAATATTTGGGTGCGATCGCGGCATGTTCTCGGCTCGAACCTTGGGCATAGTTGTCGCCTGCAACGATGACATGACCGCCATATTCTTTCTGAGCAACTTTAGCTCGCTCCGCAAAAATTTCATCCACCATATAGTAGACAAACTGACTAATCCCAGGAATGTTACTACGAAATGGTAGAACTCGCGCCCCTGCTGGCATAATTTCATCAGTAGAAATATTGTTACCAACTTTAAGTAAAACG
Source organism: Chroococcidiopsis sp. (assembly GCF_051657925.1). Classification (NCBI taxonomy): domain Bacteria; kingdom Bacillati; phylum Cyanobacteriota; class Cyanophyceae; order Chroococcidiopsidales; family Chroococcidiopsidaceae; genus Chroococcidiopsis; species Chroococcidiopsis sp. Next base: position 31,114 of record NZ_JBOFLP010000340.1, on the reverse strand, counting down.
GGAGCAGTAACCCAATTTGGCAATTCTGGAAAATCTGGCAAGGATTTAATATTTGGTCCTTTTTCTAAATCAATTTTACTCCCGTCTGTAGGAGGTGGTACGAGCATTTCTGTATTAACAATCTCTTTTTCTAAAGCAACAAATTGAGGATAATTCATGCCATAGATTTGTTCCAAATCTCGCGGATCTGTAATTACCCCTGTTAAAGCTGCCGCTGCTGCTGTTTCTGGACTGCACAAATATACCCGATCGTCAGCAGTTCCAGATCGCCCAGGAAAATTGCGGGGAAACGTGCGTAAAGAAATTTGATTTGAGGCGGGGGCTTGTCCCATACCAATACAACCGAGACAACCCGCTTGATGAAACCGCGCCCCAGCGTGGATTATATCTAAGAAAGTCGTTCCCATAGCAGCTAAATTCTCGATTCCCTGGCGCGAGGTAGGGTTAATATCAAAGGAAACGCGATCGCTTGCTGCTTTACCTTTGACAATTTGACTCACAATCCAAAAATCTCGTATGCCTGGATTTGCGGAAGAACCAATTACCACTTGCTGTACCGATCTGCCTTGCACTTCTCGCACGGGGACGACATTCCCAGGACTGCTGGGACAGGCAATCAGGGGGACTAATTCAGATAAATCAATTTCGTCATGAAGGTCGTATTCTGCGCCAGCATCGGCGATTAGTTCCACCCAATCTTCACCCCGTCCTTGGGAAGCTAAAAACCGTTTTACCTCAGCATCGGATGGAAATACCGTCGTTGTCGCCCCCATTTCCGTACCCATGTTGGCAATAACGTGCCGATCCATTGCACTCAAGTTTTCCAGCCCCGATCCGTAGTACTCGATAATTGTATTGCGACAGCCGTGGACATCGTAGCGCCGCAGCATCTCTAGCACGACATCTTTGGCGCTTACCCAGTCGGGCAACTTTCCTGTAAGCTTCACGCCCAAGACTTTCGGCATTTTGAGATACATCGGTTCCCCTGCCATTGCCATAGCTACGTCAATTCCACCTGCCCCAAAAGCTAACATTCCTAAAGAACCAGCGGCGGGGGTGTGGCTGTCGGAACCGATCAGAGTTTTCCCAGGAATACCGAATCGTTCCATGTGGACGGGATGACTGACACCGTTTCCAGGGCGACTGTACCAAATACCAAATCGCTGACAGGCAGAACGCAGAAATAAATGGTCGTCGGCGTTTTTGTAATCTGTCTGTAACAAATTGTGGTCTACATATTGGGCAGAAAGTTCTGTTTTGACGCGATCGATTCCCAAAGCTTCCAACTCCAGCATCACCATCGTACCCGTAGCATCTTGGGTCAGAGACTGATCGATTTTTAGACCAATCTCCTGCCCTGGAATCATTTTTCCCTCAACTAAATGAGACTGAATCAGTTTTTGAGTGACGTTCATTGGCATCATGGCTCCTATGAAAAAGTCAAGTAGGGGCGAATTTATTTCTCAATTTCAGATGAATTATCAGTAATTTACGATTTAAACCCGCCCGTACAAAAGTCAAAAATTAGAAATTTGTATCAGGTGCAACTTTTAGTCAATGAATGGTAAGAATTAAAGATAAACTTTGTTTCTTTTTTGCCTGCTATTTTCTGTCGATTCATACTACTTAGCAGTTACAGTTATTAATATATGCAAAAGTATATTCAGGCGATCGCGCATCTTCTCAAGGTAAGATTTTCGGCAATTTCCGATCTTTCCGGTCGGCTATATGTTGTAGTTTCGATATGAATTTATGCAGTCATATCGCTACAGTTCGATAGGCTAGTAACGCAAAATTCAGCGCGTGTCGTGTTAACTATGATACATTTACTCGATCGCGATCGCCCTGAGAATAATTTCAACCTTTTATTCGCCTGAGTATGAGTAGCACGTCAGAAGAACAGCAATTCGTAGCGCGATCGCCAGTGAGTGAAGATTATCCCCTGAGTGCTGTCCCCGCCTCAGCACGCAAATCAATTTGGTCTTTAGCTCCCTTGCTGATGGGTTTTACCTTATACTCGGGAACGTTATTTGCTGGGGGTAGGGTAGGTCCATCGTTTCGATTTTTCCCCGATCTCGTCTCGCTGATTGTCGTCGGTAATTTAATTTTAGGTATCTACGCGAGTCTACTAGCTTATATTTCTGCCAAGACGGGGCTGAGTACGGTCTTGATGTCGCGGTTCAGCTTTGGCAATATGGGTTCTCGTTGGGTTGATTTTCTGCTTGGTTTTACCCAAATTGGTTGGTATGCTTGGGGATCGGCGCTGATGGCAGAGTTAGCAAATAAGCTTTTAGGCGTTCCGGCTGGCTGGAATTGGCTGATTATTCTATTTTTTACTTATTTCTTTTGTTCTACAGCGTATATTGGCTATCGGGCGATGGATTGGCTAAGTCGAATTGCCGTCCCAGCAATGTTAATTTTAATGGTTTGGAGTTTGGCGATCGCTGGGATAAAGGTAGGAGGGTTTGCAGGGTTGCAGGCGATCGTTCCTAAAGAACCCATGCCAATCGGTGAAGCCATTACAATTATTGTCGGGACGTTTATTTCAGGCGGAACTCAAGCTACTAACTGGAGTCGATTTGCCAATTCAGGACGCACGGCATGGATAAGTACTCTTAGTGCCTTTTTCTTTGCCAATGGCTTACTCATATTTAGCGGGGCATTCTGCGCTCTAGTTTACGGTAATGAAGACATCGTACAAGTCATGGCGCAGCAAGGATTGCTATTTTGGGGTTTGGTACTGTTGTTCTTGAATATGTGGACGACACAAGATAACACCATCTATGCATTCTCCGTTGCAGGCGCGCATATGTTCCGTACTAACAAACGGACGGCTTTCGTGTTGGGTGGTGCAACTGTTGCTTTAGTGTTAGCTTGGGGCGGAATTTACAATTTACTCGTACCCTACCTGATTTTACTAGGAACGTTTATTCCTCCCATTGGTGGGGTCATAATGGCAGATTACTGGTTGCATCATAAAGGACAGTTCCCTGCACTAACAGAAAAACAGCCTGCATTTAACTGGGCGGGAATTATTGCTTATGTTTTAGCGAGTGCAGTCGCCTACTTCTCTCCAGGCATCAAGCCTATTAATGGCATTATTGCAGCTGCGATCGCCTATTTTATTTTGAGTAAATTTCTAATTCCTAAAAATAACAGAGTGAATCAATAACTTTGATTAATTCCCCCCTAAAAAGGGACTAGGGGGGATCTCTGACTTCAAGTGCATAATTCTGATTAAATTTAAAATCTCTAATTGTCCTTTGTCAAAAGAGCTATTTACAAGATAAAATCCTAAACTATCTATATATATACGTAAATCTACGGAAGAAATCCTAATAGTGAATTAACTTTAAATAAAGTTATCGGTGAAAACTCGCTTGGATATCTTGTATTACTCAAGTTAGCTTTTATTTGAATTTTAGTTTACTGAACTGTAGTATCTCAAAAACTTTAATAACTTTGTAAAGATTCGCGTTGTACTGAGAACTTATAACTTGGTATTTCAGGAATCTTTGCCTGAACTATTCTCTCTACTATTTCTGAGTTATGCAAGAGCGACTTATTGAAACCTCGGAAAATCTAGATTTAGATTTTTCAAAATTATGGTTAATTCTTAAACGCCGTTGGTTACCTGGTGCAAGCGTGTTCAGTGCCATCTTGGGTTTGACAATTATAGCTGTATGCTTGCAGAAACCCGTTTATGAAGCAACTGGAAAACTAATCATTAAGAAAAACGATCAAACGGCTGCTCTCACAGGTTTGGGGCAGGGAATCGGAGACTTGGAAGGTTTAAATCTTCAAAGTAATCCTGTCAATACAGAAATTGAGGTAGTACGTTCCATTCCTCTGTTACAAAAAACTATAGCAGTGCTAAATCTCAAAGACGATCGCAAAAATGAACCACTTAAGCCTGAAGGCTTTATCAACAAACTAAAGTTGAAAAATATTGGTGGAACTGACGTAATGCAAGTAACTTACAAAAGCGTCAGTCCTGATGAAGCTGCTGCTGTCGTCAATAAGTTGATGAACGTTTATCTAGAAAATAATATTCAAACTAACCGAGTTACGGCAACAGCAGCCGGAGATTTTATTGCTAAGCAAATTCCTGATGTTGAAGCCCGCGTGCGGCGAGCTGAAAGCGCCCTGCGCCGCTTTAAAGAACAGAATCACCTGATTGCTTTAGAAGTCGAGGCACAAGGTGCAGTCACGATCATTCAAACTTTAGAAGGACAAATCGCTCAGGTTCGAGCAGAATTAGCAGATGCTAATACTAAGCTGGCAAAACTGCGGCAACAAGTCGGTATGGATGCAGATAATAGCTTGAACCTCAACGCGCTCAATCAGTCTCGTGGCGTGCAAAGAGTTTTAACAGAATATCAAAAAACAGAAGCCGAACTGGCACAACTGCGGACGCGCTATGCGGAAACCTATCCAGGGATCTCTAATCTCAAGCAAAAGAGAACAGCTCTCAAAGCCTTACTAAGCCAACGGATTGCGCAGGCTGTGGGAAAGGCGCGATCCGTAGCTGATGGTAAGTTACAAATCGGTGAAAGTAAACAAAAACTTACTGAAGCGTATATTCAATTAGAAGTAGAGCGTCTGGGTTTGGCAAGTCGTTTAGCTTCTTTATCTGGTGAATATAAGCTCTACAAACAAAGAGCGAATATTCTGCCCAAATTAGAACAGCAACAACGGGAACTCGAAAGACAACTTAAAGCGGCTCAATCAACATATGAAATTCTGCTGCAAAAGCTGCAAGAGGTGAAGGTAGCAGAGAATCAAAATATGGGTAACGCTCGGATTATTGAATCTGCATTAGCCCCCGAAAAAGCTTTGCTGCTCAAACCGGCGATGATTTTGGCAGCAGGGATATTGTTGAGCGTAATGTTATCAAGTGGCACGGTTGCAGCCTTAGAAGTTAAGGATACATCGGTCAAAACTCTGAAGGAAGCAAGAGAGTTATTTGGCTATACCTTTTTAGGAGCTATTCCTTCTCTGACCAAGAAAGCTGCTGCTGATGGAAAAAATGGGGAGACATCTGCGATCGCCCTTCCAGTCAGAGATACTCCGCGTGCGCCGATTGCCGAAGCTTTTCGGATGCTTCAAGCTAATTTAAAATTTTCCAGTTCGGACAAATTGAAAGTGATTTTAGTCACTAGCTCTGTTCCTGGCGAAGGTAAATCTACGGTTTCTGCTAATTTAGGAGCGGCGATCGCTCAATTAGGAAACAGAGTCTTGATTGTTGATGCAGACATGCGCCGTCCCAGACAACATCATATTTGGGAAAAGGCTAATACAGAAGGTTTGAGCGATGCGATCGTTGGTCAGGTAGATTACCAGTCTGCAATCAAAGAAGTTCTGCCTAAGTTGCATATTCTCACATCTGGTGCGACTCCTCCCAACCCAGTAGCATTAATTGATTCCGTGCGAATGACTTCCTTAATCGATAATTTTGCTAAATCGTTTGATTTTGTAATTATTGATGCTCCTCCTGTCTTAGTAGCTGCGGATGCTCTCACTTTGGGTAAGATGGCAGATGGTTTATTGATGGTTGCAAGACCTGGTGTTGTGAGTTCTAATACTGCTGCTACTGCTAGAGATCTATTGCAATCTTCCGGTCAGAAAGTTTTAGGTTTAGTTGTCAATGGCGTGATTTTAGAAAACGAATCTGATAGTTATTACTACTACGTTAAGGATTACTACATGGAGGAAGATTCTACTAGTCGTCAGCGTTCTACAGCTAAGCGTAAGACATAGCAGGAGTAATGTTCAAACCAATTGAAACTATTAGCCAGAGATTAAATCCTCAGCTACGCAAAGTTGCGGTAAATACTGGTTGGCTATTTACTGACCGCTTTCTCCGTATGGGTGTAGGGCTTTTTGTGGGTGTGTGGGTGGCTCGTTATTTAGGAACACAGCAATTTGGTCTATTTAACTATGCCACTGCGTTTGTAGCTTTGCTAACTCCCTTTGCAACTTTAGGTCTGGATAACATAGTAGTTCGTGAAATTGTACGGGACTCTTCACATAAGGATGAAATTCTTGGTACTACTTTCTTTCTCAGATTTTTTGGCGGATTTGTATTAGTTGGATTAGCACTTATTAGCATTTCCCTGCTGCGTTCAGGAGATCGGCTAACTTACTGGGTAGTCAGTGTGTTGTCAGCCGGAGTTATTTTTCAAGCTTTTGACACAATTGATTTGCAGTTTCAGGCGCAGGTTCAATCAAAATATACGGTTATTGCTAAGAATATAGCGTTTATCATTATCACCTTTGTCAAAATAATTTTGATTCAAATTAATGCATCTCTAATAGCTTTTGCTTGGGTAGTTTTGGTAGAAAGCGGGTTAGGTGCAATTGGGTTAGCGATCAACTACCGAATGCAAGGATATAGCCTTTTGGCTTGGCGTTGGAGTCTTACCCGTGCGATCGCCTTACTAAAAGAAAGTTGGGCGCTGATGCTTTCGGGGCTATCGATAATGATTTATATGCGTATCGATCAGATTATGTTGGGACAAACGAGCGGCGATCGCGCCGTCGGACTTTACTCAGCAGCGACTCGGATCTCCGAACTTTGGTACTTCATTCCCACAGCAATTTGCTCTTCCGTCTTTCCTACAATTATTGAGGCAAAGGAAATAAGTGAGAGTTTGTACTATCAGCGCATAAAACAGCTATTGCAGCTGATGGTATTTTTATCCATCGCGATCGCAGTACCTATGACATTTCTGTCGAGAACTTTAGTGGTAGGACTGTTTGGTCAAGAATATATTGCAGCTAGTTCCATTCTTGCAATCCATATTTGGGCATCTCTATTTGTCTTTGTGGGTGTTGCTACTTCTCCTTGGTTTATCACTGAAGGTTTGACAAAGCTTTCTTTACAAAGAACGCTAATTGGTGCGATCGCTAATGTGTTACTAAATTTTCTCTTAATTCCTACTTACTCTGGGAATGGTGCGGCGATCGCTACTGTTATTTCTTATGCCTGTGCTGCTTTTGTTGCAAATTTCTTTAATAAAAAAACAAGAAAAATGTTTTTCATCCAACTCAAAGCACTTTTTCTAATCAATTGAAGCCAATGAACGTGAAACGTACCCTAAAGAGTATTCTTCCTATCAAGATTTGGAGCCTACTGCAAGAATTAAAAAAAAGAATAACCGATAATTATGTTAATAAATCGTATTCTCAAGAAGGAGAGGATCTAATTCTAAGTAAAATATTTGAACGCAGACAAAATGGGTTTTATATTGATGTAGGTGCGCATCATCCAAAACGATTTTCAAATACCTACTTATTTTACCAAAAAGGATGGAATGGAATCAATATTGATGCGATGCCAGGTAGTATGAATCTGTTTAAAACACAAAGATCGAGAGATATTAATATAGAGGCAGCTATTGCTAAAGAAAAAACAGAAATGTCCTTCTTTATGTTTGATGAGCCTGCTCTTAATACCTTTGATAAAAATTTAGCTTCTGAAAGAATTGCTCATGGATGGAAACTTCTTAAAGAGCAAAGTGCGATCGCCGTACCTCTTAAAGAAATACTGAGTAGTAATTTTTTGTTTCATAAAAAAATAGATTTTATGTCAATTGATGTCGAAGGATTAGACTTAGAAGTGCTTTACTCAAACGATTGGCAAGCTTTTAAACCAGAATATATTTTGATTGAATGTTTGAATTTAAGTATCACCGAGCTATCAACCAATGAAACATATCAATTCCTCGTTCAACAAGGATACGAACTCTTTGCGAAAACTTGTAGAACTTTGATACTTAAAACCTCCGGTTTATAATGATGAGTAATTGGCAATTAAAAACACCTGTTGTTTTTATTATCTTTAATCGACCTGATACTACTGCTAAAGTTTTTGAGGCAATTCGTCAAGTTAAACCTCTTCAGCTTTTTGTCATTGCTGACGGCTCTCGTGACGATAAACCTGGTGAAGCTGAAAAGTGTGCTGCTGTCCGTGCAATTATTGAGCAAGTTGATTGGAAATGCGAAGTAATAAAAAATTACTCTGATATTAATATGGGATGCCAGTATCGTGTTTCCAGTGGACTAAACTGGGTTTTTAGTAATATAGAAGAAGCTATCATTCTTGAAGATGATTGTCTACCTCATCCTACTTTTTTTCAGTACTGTGAAGAACTTCTTGAATACTATCGTCACGATAGACGAATTATGTCTATTGCAGGAGTTAATTTTCAAGCTGGACAGCAAAGAACTGAGTATAGCTATTATGTTTCTCTCTACCATGATTGTTGGGGTTGGGCAACCTGGAAACGAGCATGGCAATATTTTGACTTTGATATGAAGCTGTGGCAAACAATCGAGAATAGTGGAATTCTTACAGATAAGTTATCAAGTTTTCAAGCAGCTAAATACTGGAATCATACTTTTCATTCAACTTATAATGGGCGGATTAATAGTTGGTTCTTTCGTTGGTTATTTTCTTGCTGGATTCAAAGTGGTTTAGGTATCTTTCCTAATGTAAATTTAATTTCAAATATTGGTTTTGGACGAGCAGCAACTCATACAACAAGTCATAGCCCATATTCTAATATGAAAATAGGAGAAATTCAGTTTCCGCTCAAACATCCACCATACGTATTACAAAACTCAGATGCAGATAAATTTACTCAAAAAACGAGATTTAACACGCCTATCTGGAGTCGTGCTATGGCAAGATTACAAAAACTTATTTATAAGGTATAAAGATCCAATCGAGGCAATTTATGCTATTTGACATAAAAAATACAAGTTCATTAATAAATGGTTTGTCTAGGCTGATTAAGTATAAACCTAGAAATGCCATAACTTACTACTTGCGTTTTCTCCATAATTGGTGCAACAATAAATTTCAATTCAAAAATTTTACTCAAGGCGAGCTTTCCCATGTTTATAACTCAGTAATTGAACCTAACGTTACAATTTACAAGCAAGTCAAAATTTCTAATTCTCAAATTGGTTCTTTTACTTATATTTGTCAAAACACCGTAGTTAATAGAGCAAGTATAGGTAAATTTTGTTCTATTGCTTCAGATTGTAAAATTGGTTTAGGGAGTCATCCTACTAGATATTTTGTTTCAACTCATCCAATCTTTTTTTCAACTCGGAAACAAGTAGGATTAACATTTTCGAACAAAGACTATTTCAAAGAGTGCGATACTATTACTATAGGAAATGATGTATGGATTGGTACTAACACTATCATTTTAGATGGCGTAAGTATAGGTGATGGAGCAATAATTGCTGCTGGTGCAGTTGTCACTAAAGATATTCCAGCATACGCTATTTATGGTGGTGTTCCAGCAAAACTTATTCGTTATAGGTTTGAAAAGGAAGTAGTGGACTTTCTTCTAAAGTTCAAATGGTGGCTAAAAGACGAAGAGTGGTTGAAGCAAAACTTTAAAGATTTTCATGACATCAATAAATTTAAACAGGCACATGAGTGAGCAGAAAATATTTTATTGTTGTAGTCAAATGTTACAACCTAGTTAATGAAATAAGTTTTAGCAATCAAGCTAGTTTTTAAAGTTTTCTATTTTTATTCAGTAAAATGATTGGCAAAATCCATCTCAAGCCCATAAAAAATGTTTTTATCATATTCGCTTTGTGCCTTTTTATGGGAATTTCATTAGAAAAACCAGAGCCAGGTACTAGATTATTAGAAGCTTATAACCCTTACACAAGCTTCATCAACTATAGTATTTATGGATTAGGAATTTTCTTAGCAAGCTTCAAGTATAAGCAAGTATTAAATTTAGTGTTTAAAGACATTTTTCTATGTGTTCTTCTTACCCTATCACTTCTTTCTACAATCTGGTCAGTAGTACCTATAAGTACTTTTTTTCATAGTATTTCACTTTTAGCAATAACAATTTTTGCCGTTTACCTTGGTACTAGTTATAGCTTAAATGAAATGCTGAGACTATTTCGCTGGTCTCTTGCAATTATAGCAATCTTAGGCTTAGTATTTGCTCTATTTATGCCAGCTAATGCCTTTACTGTTGATTTGCGTACCGGATTGCGTTTTCAAGGCATACTAAGTCATCCAACAAATTGCGGACGCATCATGGTACTAAGTATAGTTCTATGGTTAATTCATGCATTTTATACAAAACATCATAAATTCATTAGTTGGAGCATCGTTGCTATATGTACAACTTCGCTGGTAATTACAAATACTGTCAGCGCCTACTTGTCATTGTTGGAACTCTTGATTCTTTTGTTATTATTGCGAACTTTCAAAACGAAAAACGTTGTTTTAATTTCATTCGTTTTGTTTTTTATTACTTCAATAATCACTATCTTAGCTACGAATTATGAAACCGTTCTAGACTTTTTTCGTCGTGACACTACAGGTACTGGACGAACAATTCTCTGGGAAATAGTTTGGGAAAAAATTATGGAACATCCAGTGTTAGGCTACGGGCTTAATGCTTTTTGGACAGGTTTGGACGGTCCTTGTGCTGATATCTGGCAAAGAATGAGATGGCAAGCACCCCATGCTCACAATGGATTATTAGATGTAGGTTTGCAACTGGGCTTACTCGGTATGTCAGCTTTATTGATGTCATTAGTTAGAAATATTTTTATAGCCATAGGTGAGTTGAAACGGTCAAGCAAACTTGAATCTATCTTACCGATAACTCTTATTACTTTTATAATTATTTCTAACTTAACTGATGTTGGAGTTTTGTCTGCAAGACAAAGTATTATTTGGTTTTTGTACGTATATCTATCTACTTATTTAAGTAAATGTCTCCTTACTAAACGTAAAAATTATAAAAAACCTCGAGAGATAGCTGAGATATACACGCAGTTTAACTCTTAACTACATTTATATTTAACTTTTCCTACCAACGTCAAGCAAAAATCAATTTTAGCTTAGAGGCTAGCTATTCAATGTCCGAGAATCTTTTGTTAAAAGCTAAAAATAATTCATCTCTACCCTTGGTTAGTATTATTACACCATCATATAACCAAGGAAAGTTTATTAGAAAAACGATTGAAAGCGTTTTAACACAGAATTACGAGAAAATTGAGTATTGGGTAATTGATGGAGGTAGCACAGATGAAACAATATCTATTTTAAAAGAATACGAAAGCGATTCACGCTTTCATTGGATAAGCGAAAGCGATTGTGGTCAGAGTGATGCTATCAACAAAGGACTTGCTAGAATTAAAGGAGAAATTTTCTCTTGGCTTAATTCTGATGATGTCCTAACTCAAAATGCACTTTTTGAAGTAGTTTCTGCGTGGATGGAAACTGAGCAACCTAGTATTATTTATGGATTAGCTAGATTTATTGATGAACGCGATAACGATCTTGGTCTTTGTCCTCGCCAGTGTTCAGATATGACACTTAAAAAAATTCTGGCTTGGAAATATCACTTACCGCAACCCGCCGTGTTTGCTCCGGTAAAGTACGTTCGTGAAGTGGGAGGAATAGATTTATCACTCCATTTTGCAATGGACTTTGACCTATGGATTAAGTTAGCTGAAAAACTGCCGTTAAAACACATTTCTTATAACTTAGCTCTATTTCGTCTACATTCAGCATCGAAAACATTTACTATCACTCAAAGTTTGGTAAATGATATTGCAGAAGTATTGAGCAGAGCCAAGACAAGAGGAATTTTAGATGAGAAGCAAGCGCAAAGTCGTGTGAATCTTTTGTGTGCCAAAATGTATATGGAGATGGGAAATTTCTCTACAGCACTGGTTAAACTTAAGTCCGCAGTAATAAACAATCCTTCTGTTACTTTAGAATCAGTAATTTTATTAGTAAGGTGTGTAACTCGTTTTCTCATGGGTGAGAAAAAATGGTTCCAGTTGCGGTTTATTATAATGAATTTTTTGGAGAGCAACAAAAGTTTGAACGATCGCTATTGAGTATGACTTTTGCTGTATAACTATCTTTGCATAAGCATATTCAAACGATACGATTATATTTGCCTTAACTCAACATACGTCTAGACTTTAATCGAGAAATTTATCGGAGTATATTAGTGAAAATTGCTATTGATGCTAGGCATATTTCTAAAGGTGGCATTGGAGAATACATCAGAGAAATTCTAAATAGAATAATTCATGAAACAAATATTAATTTTTTAATCGTAGGAGCTAACGAACAAAGCTTAAACGAAATTAAAGCTCTTAAACCAGAAAGTATCAATGTAATTAGAGGACCAAAAATGTTCTCTATATGGGAACAAATATGGTTGGCAAGGTTTTGTCGAACATACAAACCAGATATATTTTTTAGTCCTCATGTAACTTTTCCTATTTTTTCATCTTGTCCTACAGTCCTCACTGTACATGACACAATTTGGCTAAATTATCCTCAATATGCTACCTCTCGATTAGCTCGAACATACTTCTTACTTATGCTGAGAATAGCAGCTTGGAAGTGTAAAAAAATCATTTGTATTTCAAAAAGCACAGCCTCAGATTTTTCCCATTGGACAGGTGTAAATTCTAGTCGAATAGAAATAATTTATAACGGAGTCAACCTAACACATGGACATCCTCACATATCGCAACAGCTCGATCCGCCCTACTTCGTTTATGTTGGGAATTGGAAACCTTGGAAGCGAGTACCCGATTTGATAGCAGCATTTGAGTTAGTAGATGCTGCTTGTGCAGATAAGGAAGTTCGTCCGAAACTGATTCTTGCAGGTAGGCATAACTATAACCATTCAGATGACGTAGCTTCTAGAATTCAATCCTCCACAGCAAAAGAATACATTCAGGTGCTTGGGGAATTGAATAGAAGTCAGTTAAATAGTCTCATTGCTAGTTCAATAGCTTTAGTTAACCCATCTGAATACGAAGGGTTCGGGTTAACTCTTGTAGAAGCAATGGCGCTAGGAACTCCTGTCATAGCAGCTAGCGGCGGTTCAGTACCGGAAGTTATGGGTAACGCAGGAATTTTAGTTCAACCAAGAGATGTCAATAGTTTAAGTAATGCAATGTTATCGATAATAAACAATCCAGAATTACAAAATACTTTAACCGAGTGTGGAAAAAATAAGGCAAACGAATTTAGCTGGAACAAAACTGCACAACTTACATTAGATGTTTTATTAAATGCAGCCAAATGATTAAAGTATATTAGAAATAATGAAATTGAGACTGTTTGCATTATCAGTAGAAAAACTAGCTATGCTGACAGAGGATTACTAAAAATAGTACCTGGTTTACGTTCGGTTTATAGACTCATTCAAAAAGTCTCATTTTTACCACCATATTCAAAATGAAAATTGCCTTGATCGTTGAATCATGTCTTACTGGAGTTGGCAGTCATGTTTGCATAATTTGCAATAATCTAGCCAAAAAACATGAGGTTCATCTACTTTATTCATCGGCAAGAGCGGATGCCTCTTTTCAAAAAGAGTTATTGCATTTGAGTAATATCGGTGTACGGCTTCAAGAAATTCAGATGTCACGCAACATCAACTTAATATCAGATTGGAAAACGATTCAGGCGATTTCAAACTATATCCGTGAAAATGGTTCTTTTGATATTATTCACTGTCATAGTTCAAAAGCAGGAGTGACTGGACGGATCGCCTCAATATTGAATGGTATGAGCCACAGAACGCTCTATACTCCCAATGGTTTAGCAACATTATCAACTGAAGCAGTTGGATTTAAAGCACTACTAATATGGCTAGCTGAATTATTGCTAGGTTATTTAGCTTGTCAAAAAGTTATCGCTGTATCTCAGGACGAACAAGCTTATATGTTAAAAACTTTTAAATTTAATCCTAATAAAGTTAAGGTTATAGAAAATGGTATTTCCTTGCCTCGCCCTTCTCGTCCTCGTCAGGTGATTCGACAAGAGTTAGGTATTCCTGACGATGCTTTAGTTTTTGGCTTTACAGGTCGATTAACTCATCAAAAAAATCCCGAACTTTTGCTCAAAGCATTTCACAATCTCAATCATCCCCAAAGCTACCTTCTAATTGTTGGTACTGGAGAATTACTAGATACTCTCAAACAAACAACTAATTCTCGTATAATTTTTACAGGTGAAAGAACAGATGTTCCAGACTTACTCAGAGTTTTTGATATTTTTGTTTTACCAAGTCGCTATGAAGGACTCTCTCTAGCTGCTATGGAGGCAATGGCAGCTTCATTGCCAATTATTTGTACTCGAACTTTTGGAGCTAGCGCTTTAGTAATTGAAGGAGTCAACGGTTTTATTATAGAGTCAGAAAATCTACTTGAATTAGTGGACGTAATGAGAAAATTAGCTACATCTTCGACATTGCGTCAATCAATGAGTCGAGCATCAAAAATTCGATTTGAGAAAATTTTTTCAGCAGATCGTATGATGCAATCTTTAAATGAGTTATACGCTGCTTTAATATAAATTCCAGATTAAAAACCCATAGTTTTTCAACAATAATTATTTTCATGGAAATTTACAAAATTAAATTATTTAACGATAGCGCATACGTAATTCTTCGGTTGTCTGATTGCTAGTCTTTATTGCTAAAACAGTGATGTTTTAAAGTTCGATCAAGATTATTTTCAAGTTCATAATTGGAGGACAAATGGCTGCTACATTCAATATCAGTGGTGCTACGATTGTTGAGGGTGAATCTACTAGCCTAGTTTTCACAATTAGCCTTTCAGAACCTCTTACCCTCAGTCAAATCTTAAAATACAGCACGGTTAATGCCACAGCTACGAGCGGACAAGACTATACAGCCGCAAGTAATTTAACTGTCACTTTTAATCCAGGAGAAACTGTTAAGACTATTAGCATTCCCATTCTCAATGACAACATTAATGAAACCGATGAAACATTCTTAGTTAATGTTTTTATTCCTAAAGGTACTCCCCTTAACAGCAGTACTACAGATAATCTGGTGACTACTGGAATTGGTAAGATTACCGACACTAAAGTTGCAGATACTACCACAACTCTAGCTGCTAATATTGAAAATTTAGCTCTTACTGGTACTGCTAATGTTAATGGTATTGGTAATGGTGGTAACAACGTTTTGACCGGTAATAGCGGTAATAATACCCTAGAGGGACTGGCTGGTAACGATAATCTAGATGCTAAAGCAGGTACTGATACCTTAAAGGGCGGAGTTGGCGACGACATCTACACTATTGATAGTACGGACACAGTTGTCGAAGATTTGAATGCAGGCATTGATACTGTTCGAACTAACTTTGACTATTCTCTCTCAACCTCAACCTCTAACGTCGAAAATCTCATCTTACTGGGAACTGAAAATCTGACTGGTACTGGTAACAGTAGCAATAATAGCCTGATTGGTAATAGTGGTAACAATACCCTTGATGGTCAGGCTGGCAACGACATCCTTGATGGCAAAGCTGGTGCTGATACCTTAAAAGGCGGGGTTGGTGATGATGTTTACGTTATAGATAACGTAGGAGACACGGTTATTGAAGATACCGACCCAAGTAGCGATACGATTCAAGCTAATTTCACTTACTCCTTGGCTAATCTTACCAACGTAGAAAACTTAACTCTTTTGGGAACTAGCCAAATCGATGGTACGGGCAACAGTAGCGATAATACACTCATTGGTAATAGTAATAGCAACACTCTAACAGGTGGTGCTGGCAACGATGTCCTTGATGGCGGCGCTGGTATTGACACGCTTATAGGTGGTGCTGGAGATGATAGATACGTTCTCGACAACCCAAGCGATAATCCGATTGAATCTGACAGCAGTGGCAATGACACCGGCGGCAGAGACACCATCGAAACCGATTTCAGCTATACCCTGAAAGACAGATTTGAGACGTTAGTCTTGACAGGAACTGGCAAGATTGAAGGGATAGGTAACGGCGTTGCTAATACTATAACTGGCAATAGTAGTGACAACCTCCTTGATGGTGGATTAGGTAATGATACACTAGCTGGTGGGACTGGCAACGACACTTATATTATTGACAACGTTGCTGATAGAGTGACTGAATACGGCGGTCAAGGCATTGACACAGTTGTGTCATCAATAAATTACGAGCGATCGCTAGATAGTAACGTTGAGAATTTAACTCTGACTGGAAGTGCTACCACTGGGGCTGGCAATACCATCAATAACATCCTCATCGGTAATAATCTCAATAACAGTCTCAGTGGTGATAGTGGTAACGATACTCTTGATGGTGGAGTTGGAGCTGATAACCTTTCTGGTGGAACAAACAACGATACATACATTGTCGACAACACTGGAGATGTAGTAACGGAAGGCTCTACGCTACTGAATGAGATTGACCTCGTACAAGCATCGGTTTCTTACACATTGACTAATAATGTCGAAGAGTTGACATTAACCGGAATCACCAACATCAATGGTACAGGTAATATCTTAAACAACAAGATAATCGGCAATGTTGGTAACAACACTCTTAGAGGTAATGTTGGCAACGATTCCCTCTATGGTGGAGATGGAGATGACTGGCTTCTCGATGACTCTGCAAATGGTGGAGATGATTTGCTTGACGGTGGCGCTGGCAAAGATTATCTCAAAGGCGGAGTCGGCAATGATACATATGTCGTTAACAATTTCAGAGACCAAGTTGTAGAAACCTGGTCTAATGGAACTGATAGCGGTGGCAATGACACCGTTAAGTCTTCCATCACCTATGCTCTAGGAATCAATGTTGAAAATCTCACCTTAACCGATTTAGCTAGCAACGGTACTGGCAATAGCTTGAACAACTCAGTCGTTGGTAACAATATAGCTAATACCCTCGATGGTAAAGATGGTAACGACTACCTTGATGGTGGTGGCGGTAAAGACCTCATCCTTGGTGGGCTTGGTAACGATACCCTCGATGGCAGTACAGGTGACATCGATACCTTATATGGCGGGTTGGGGAACGATACTTATCTCGTCGGTCTACCAGAAGACATCATTGTGGAAGCTGCTAATGAGGGGTTGGATACCGTACACTCCGCCGCCACTTCCTACACTATCAGCGATAACGTTGAAAACTTAGTGCTGTACCAGGGCAACATTAGTGGTACTGGTAACGATTTGGATAACAACATTTCAGTTGATAGTAGTCTGACTACTCAATATGCCAACATCATCAATGGTGGTGCTGGTAACGACACTATGTCGGGCAGGTTAGGTAACGATGTCTACTACGTTGACAGTACTGGCGATATCATTATTGAGTCAGCAGGAACTGATACAGGTTTTGATACTGTTCATGCTTCAGTTAGTTACACGTTAACAGATAACGTTGAGAAACTTGTTCTTACTGGCTTTGATGCTCTCAATGGTACTGGTAATGCTGGTAATAACGTTTTGATTGGGAACACTAGCAATAATACCCTTGAAGGTTTAACAGGAAACGATTACCTGGATGGTGGGTTAGGCAGCGATACCATGAAAGGCGGTGACGGTGACGACTCTTACGTAGTTGACAATGCTGGAGATGCAGTAAGTGAGAACACAAATGCAGGTCTCGACCTCGTATTTTCTTCCATCAACTACAGCCTGACGACTAATGTAGAAAACCTGACTTTAACTGGAAACGCAGATATCAACGGTACTGGTAACAGTCTAGACAACATCATTTCCGGCAATGATGGTGCTAATAAGCTGGCAGGTGGTACGGGGAACGATACATTGCTCGGTAGTGCAGGTAATGACACCCTGGTAGGTCAAGGAGCCAATGATACTTTAGTAGGTGGAACTGGAGCCGATCGCTTCGATTACAATACTGGTGCCGCCTTCTCTACGTTTGATATTGGTGTCGATATTATTAGCGATTTCAAGAGCAGCGAATTAGACAAAATTGTCCTCGGCAAAATGACCTTCGGACTTACCAGCAATGTTGGCAGTGGATTCAGTTCTACTGAAGAGTTTGCATCAGTTGGTACGGATGCCGCTGCTAAAAGCAGTACTGCAAAAATCGTATACAGCTTAGAAACCGGAAACTTGTTCTACAATCCAGATCTAGGCGTATTAGGAGGAGAGTCAGCCGTCGCTCAATTCTCCGGTAAACCTACTCTCAGTGCCAGCGATTTTATTATTGCCTAAGTGATTTCTGGTTAGTATAGCGTTAAGCTTTACTACAAACTAGAGGTGCGTGAATCGCCGCGCACCTCTAATGCATATCTTCTCATTGTAAATACTTGAATTCACCGAGTTCGTTGATAAATCGTTTATCTAAAAGCAAAAATTTTCCGTATATTTGCTGCACTGAAAAATTAGCAGATGACTTTAATATTAATTTATAACTTACATACATCCACTACGATCGCCTATCTCAATCAGAAATAGAGGCTTAATTTGATCGCAAATCAAATTGTATTCTGACAAGCAATAGCTATATTAATTCTTCTCGATCTTTAAGCCAAAGCAGAGTACATAATATCGAACGTAGTAATCTCTATTATCGAATAAATCTTACGATTTTCAGTCCAATATTCATAGATTATGACATCTACTACTGTTTTACCTAATCAGTACGATCGGGATTTACGTGCTCCACTATTTAGCCAACTCGGAAAGAGAATAGGTCAACGCTGGAGAAGACTGATTACATTATTGCTATTCGATATTTGTGCTTTACTGATATCTTACCAAGTGACAGCGAGCTTTGGCGAACCTTTTTATTTACTTAATGACAATCAAAATAGTTTACTCGCGATCGCCACAATTATTACATTTCAAGTTAGTCTATTAGCTTCAAAAGAGCTATATCAAGCTGGGGACAAGCGTCGAGATTATATTAACATTATTAAAACCTTAACCTTTGCCCATTTGCTACTATTATCAATAGTCTTCTTTTTGCAAGATTCAAAAATTACTTCATACCTCTCTTTCATTCTCTCTGGAATTTCAAACATTACTTTGGTTTGTAGCTTTAGATATAGTATAGATATCGCCATTAAAAATTTACGGCAACAAGGTTTTCTTCGCTATCCTATATATTTGATATCCAAGCTCGAAGATAAAAACTCAGCTATTAAGCTATTAGAAAACGAACAGAGATATCATTTTGCTGGCTGGTCAGATATTAATACTATAAACGAACAATATCTTTTACTACAAAATATTTATAAATTAAAAGTGTCTGATATTTTGATCTACTCTTGGGAATCCATTAATTCTCAACCTCTTTTCTATCTGAAACTCAAAAATATGGGAGTTAATATACATGTTTTGCCTGCTAACTTACAAGTTATTGAGCAAAATATTAAATTGAGTTTTTTAGGTAAAATTCCCACCTTTGAACTCAGATCTTACCTAACTACAGGTAGCGATTTTTTAATTAAGCGATGCTTTGATTTCATTTTTGCGATCGCACTTATTTTAATCTTAGTTCCGGTTTACTTATTGATATCGTTGCTGATTGCAATAGATTCATCCGGTACTATTTTTTATAAGCAGAATCGTATGGGATTGCATGGGAAAACCTTCCAAATTTGGAAATTCCGAACTATGAAAACTGATGCAGACCGATCGCAAAAAAGTGTAGAGTTTAATCATCAGTGGAAAGATGGTGTCTTGTTTCAAATAGAAAACGATCCGCGTATTACTCGTATAGGCAAATTTTTGAGGCGCTATAGTTTAGACGAACTACCACAACTATTTAATGTCGTGCGCGGTGAGATGAGCCTAGTTGGACCGCGACCAGTACCAAACTCAGATGTAGAGAAATTTGCCGATCGCCATTTTATCCGCTACCAAGTTTTACCTGGTATGACTGGTTTATGGCAAGTTGGTCGGTCTAATAGTGATGATTATGAAATCGATAAGGTTGTCAGCCTAGATATCAAGTATATGGAAAACTGGTCGCTGTGGTTAGATATCCAAATCCTACTCAAAACGATCGCGGTAGTGCTGGGTCGCAAAGGTGCATATTAGCACTACGGTACGGATATCACACGTAACGTTTCTAGTTTACCAATCCTAAAACATCGTCTCAAACTGCTCAGACAAAGGTAATTGTGCGATACCATCCAAAAAGTAGTCGGCATTACACCTGAATGTGAGTTATGGAACCAGATTTGCCAACCGAGGTTATTCTGACGCATCCGCGTCAGTCCCTCGGCAAAGTTATGCTCGATTGGACTCCCCAACCAGGGAACTATTTAGATTTAGAAGGGAAAACCTACGCTGTTTTAGAACGTCGCCACCGCTATCAATTGAAAGCGGGGCGTTATCGTTTGAATAAGATTGCGCTTTACGTACAGTCAGCGGCACGACCAGCAGAGAAAAGTTTTGTTGAGGGACGTTGGGTGATTGGCGATGCTAGCTGTCGCTTCAACGCCCATTCTGAGTTGATCCGTTGTGCGGTAAACCCAGAGGGACCCTGCGATCGCTGTCGCTATTATGAAACCCATATGTAGAAAGGCAAAATATTGCACCTCTACAAGAATACCTCTCCCACAGTGAGGCGGTTGCCGTTGACAAAATCCCAGCCTGACTGAGGGCGTTTTCCTGCTGGCTGGACTTCCCGCAACAACAATAAACCTGCACCAGTTTGAATGACGGCTCCTATGCCCTTAACAATCTGGACGATCTCCCCAGGACTACGATCGCTTGACAAATTAGAAAAGTTATGGAGTGGATGCTGCAAATCTGGTGAGAGCTGCGACGTATAGGCAGCATCGAGAGGTACAGTAGCGAGTATTTTCAGAATGCGATCGCGAAAGGTAGCCGTACAATTGGGATAGAAGCCCCTAATTTGATTGTGCAGCGCGATCGCAGTTTTTGACCAATCGAGGGCATAATTCTCCTTTTCGATCAAAGGTGCGTAGGTTGCTTCGTTATTATCTTGGGGAATGGGTTCGATCTCCTGACTTGCTAATTGCAACAGCGTTTCTATTAATAAATCTGCCCCCAACGTTGATAGTCTGGCGGCTAACTCGTAGGCATTGTCTAGGATATGAATCGGCGTATATGCTTTCAGAAGCATTGCCCCCGTATCCATCCCCGCATCCATTAACATCGTCGTAATTCCGGTTTCCGTCTCGCCGTTATACAAACACCACTGTATGGGCGCAGCACCGCGATACTTGGGTAAAATCGAACCATGCACGTTAATGCAACCCAAGCGTGGCAGATCGAGAATCTGCTGAGAAAGAATTTGTCCGTAGGCAGCAACTACAAAAAAATCTGCCTCAGACTGTTTTAGTAAATTCAGAGTTTCAGCATCCTTTTTCACCCTTGAAGGTTGCCATACGGGTATTTGCCGTGCTGTCGCAACACTTTTTACTGGTGATGGGATTAATTCATTGCCTCGCCCTCTACGTTTATCTGGTTGAGTGACAACCGCCACAACGTCAAATTCTGGATGACTGAGTAGCTTTTCTAGAGTTGGAACGGCAAATTCGGGAGTACCGAAGAAGATGATTTTCATTCGGAAGTCAAGAGTAAAAGTAAATTATGTCGTGCAAACCACGACATAATTTACAATTTATTTCATCGGCTTAAGTAGCGGCTTGCCATTTGCATTGCATCAGCCACATCCACATCCCCATCGCGATCGGCATCTAGAAAAGCGTTGAGGACGGGATTAGCGCCGCCTTGGGGGTTTTGAGTTTGAGTCCCAGATTGTAGCAAATTCAGCACTAGCGGCACGAGTATGGGTAGCATCTGCTGGATCGAACCCAAATTCAGTCCTGTCATCTGGGCGATTTGTTGGATCAGTTGTTGCTGTTGGTTTGAAGAAAACAGAGTATCGACAGCTTGAGGGCTGGGTTCCGTGCCGCTATACTGATTGACGATCGCCTGTGCTTGTGCTTCGCCATTAACAGCGCGTTGCTGTTGTAAGGACGAGCGCACCTGACCGCCCACTAATGATAATACTGATTGTAGGGTAGAAGGGTCTGCACCAGTATTGTTGCTGAGCTGTTGGATCGTGTTGACGATAGCACCAATTTGACCTGCGCTACCAGCTTGGTTAGAGTTACCGACTGCACTGACGATCTGATCGAAGAGTCCCATTTACTCTAATCTCCATTTGACATCTCCATAATGTCTAATACCATGAATTTGTCATTTGTCATTTGTCATTTGTCGAAACACACAACTGTTCGCTGTCAACCAACAAACTGATAACTGATAACTAACAACGTACAATAGTTCTTTGTCTGAATTGAATTGCAGGGGACTGGGAACTATGGCACGTTTGGCGCTGCTGAGTGTATCTGATAAAACAGGGCTGATCGATTTTGCCCGTAGTTTGGTAGAAGAATTTGGCTTTGAAATTGTGAGCAGCGGCGGAACGGCTCAAGCCATTAAAGCAGAAGGATTACCAGTGACTAAAGTTGCAGATTACACTGGTTCACCAGAAATTCTCGGCGGGCGCGTCAAAACTCTTCACCCTCGGATTCATGGTGGCATCTTAGCACGGCGGGATGTACCGCAAGACGTGACAGATCTAGAGACTAACAATATCCGCCCTTTCGATCTGGTGGCAGTCAATCTCTATCCGTTCGAGCAAACGATTGCCAAGCCTGACGTGACTCTAGCAGAAGCAGTAGAACAAATCGATATTGGTGGTCCCGCAATGATCCGGGCAGCGGCTAAAAATTTTGCTCACTTAACCGTATTGTGCGAACCTGCGATGTACGCAGCATATTTGCAGGAATTACGCCAACAGGGAGAAGTCTCATTTGAATTTCGCGCTGCTTGCGCCCAAAAAGCTTTTTGGCATACATCGAATTACGATCGCGCGATCGCTTCTTTTTTAGGGAGTCAGGAGTCGGTAGGGGCGGGTTTAGAAACCCGCCCGTACGGGAGTCGGGAAGAATTACCCCAAAATTTTACAATTTCAGGCAAGCAAGTACAATCTCTACGCTATGGGGAAAACCCGCATCAGCCTGCGGCTTGGTATCAGACAGGAACGACAGCAACGGGTTGGGCGGCTGCGACGAAACTTCAAGGGAAGGAATTGAGTTACAACAATTTAGTCGATTTAGAAGCAGCAAGGCGAATAATTACAGAATTTACCGATCTCCCCGCAGCGACAATTATTAAACATACAAATCCCTGCGGTACGGCATTGGGAAATACAATTTCCGAAGCTTATGAAAAGGCTTTTAATGCTGATTCAGTTTCGGCTTTTGGGGGAATTGTTGCCTTAAATCGGGCAATTGATGCAGTTACGGCTACAGCTTTAACAAAGACATTTTTAGAATGCGTCGTTGCTCCAGAATGCGAACCAGAAGCCCGGGAAATTCTGGCGAGTAAATCTAAAGTTAGGGTTTTAGTATTACCAGAATTAGGCACGGGTGCAAAAGAGACAATAAAAGCGATCGCGGGTGGCTTCTTGGTACAAGCATCTGACGATATGGTTGCCGATCCTCAACAGTGGCAAATGGTAACGGAAAAACAACCAACTTCAGCCCAGTTAGAAGAATTACTATTTGCTTGGAAAGTTTGCAAGCACGTCAAATCAAATGCGATTGTCGTGACCCGCGATCGCGCTACCATTGGTGTAGGTGCGGGGCAGATGAATCGTGTCGGTTCGGTACAAATTGCCTTAGAACAAGCTGGAGAAAAAGCTCAAGCTGCGGTACTAGCTAGCGATGGGTTCTTTCCTTTTGATGATTCAGTCAAAACAGCCGCCGCTGCTGGCATAACTGCGATCGTTCAACCTGGGGGAAGTCTCAGGGATGCAGATTCAGTTAAGGCAGCAAATGAATTGGGAATTGTGATGGTGTTGACAGGTGTAAGGCATTTTTTGCATTAAGTCACTCCCCATTCGGAAATACCCCGTATGGATTGCGTAAACACCGACCTTGCATCCCATGTCAGTATTTCTACAATGACCTTAGAGGGAGGCACGAGCTAGGAATAGCCTAGAAATAGCTCTGATGGTTAGTAGATTTTAGAGGAGGGGAGAGTAACGGATGCAACCCACTAATCCCAATCAATTTACCGAAAAAGCCTGGGAAGCGATCGCGCATACCCCAGATATTGCTAAAGCCGTGCCACAGCAGCAAATCGAAAGCGAACACTTAATGAAAGCGCTGCTGGAACAAGAAGGCTTGGCAAGTAGTATTTTCAATAAAGCTGGTGTTAACGTCCCAAAATTACGCGATCGCACCGAGCAATTTATTCAACGTCAGCCTAAACTTTCTGGTAGCGTTAGCTCTGTTTATCTAGGACGCAGCCTCGATACCCTGTTAGATAGAGCCGATGCTTACCGTCAGGAATTTGCTGACGAATACATTTCGATCGAGCATTTGTTGTTAGCTTACGCTAAGGACGATCGCTTTGGTAGGAGTTTATTTCAAGAGTTTGGGTTAGACGAAAACAAACTAAAAACTACGATTAAACAAGTGCGTGGAAATCAGAAAGTGACCGACCAAAACCCAGAAGGCAAATACGAAGCACTCGAAAAGTACGGACGCGACTTAACGGAAGCTGCCCGTCAAGGTAAGCTCGATCCTGTAATCGGACGAGACGATGAAATTCGCCGCACGATTCAGATTTTGTCTCGCCGCACTAAAAATAACCCCGTACTGATTGGCGAACCTGGTGTGGGTAAAACTGCGATCGCCGAAGGACTCGCTCAGCGGATTGTCGCTGGTGACGTACCCCAGTCGCTCAAAGACCGCAAGTTAATCGCCTTAGATATGGGAGCATTAATTGCAGGGGCGAAGTTTCGGGGTGAGTTTGAAGAACGCTTGAAAGCGGTATTGAAAGAAGTTACCGAGTCTAAAGGTAATATCGTCCTATTTATCGACGAAATTCACACCGTTGTCGGTGCGGGTGCTACCCAAGGGGCGATGGATGCAGGGAACTTGCTCAAACCAATGCTGGCGCGGGGCGAACTGCGTTGTATTGGGGCGACAACTTTAGATGAATACCGCAAATATATTGAAAAAGATGCGGCGTTGGAACGACGTTTCCAACAAGTTTATGTCGATCAACCCAGTGTAGAAGATACAATTTCGATTCTGCGCGGTTTGAAAGAACGGTATGAAGTCCACCACGGGGTAAGAATTTCCGATAGTTCTGTGGTTGCGGCGGCTACTCTGTCAAATCGGTACATTAGCGATCGCTTTTTACCCGACAAAGCAATCGACTTAGTAGACGAGGCGGCGGCGCGGTTGAAGATGGAAATCACTTCAAAGCCGGAGGAATTAGACGAGATCGATCGCAAGATTTTGCAATTAGAAATGGAACGCTTATCTTTAGAAAAAGAAAGCGATCCGGCTTCCCGAGAAAGGTTAGGACGGTTAGAAAAAGAAGTTGCCGATCTCAAGGAAGAACAAGCGGCGCTTAACGCTCAATGGCAGTCTGAAAAAGATGTGATCGATAAAATTCAGTCTGTTAAAGAAGAGATCGATCGCGTCAACGTCGAAATTCAGCAAGCAGAAAGAGATTACGATCTCAATAAAGCGGCGGAATTAAAATATGGAAAATTGACCGATTTGCATCGACAATTGGAAGCCGCTGAAAGTCAGTTAACCCAAACGCAAAAAACAGGTAAATCGCTGCTGCGGGAGGAAGTTACCGAAGCCGATATCGCTGAAGTTATTTCTAAGTGGACGGGTATTCCAATCAGTAAGTTAGTCGAAACTGAGAAAGAGAAACTACTCAACTTAGAAGACGAAT
The DNA here is from genome assembly GCF_051657925.1 of Chroococcidiopsis sp. Lineage (NCBI taxonomy): Bacteria > Bacillati > Cyanobacteriota > Cyanophyceae > Chroococcidiopsidales > Chroococcidiopsidaceae > Chroococcidiopsis > Chroococcidiopsis sp. The sequence goes on along the minus strand of NZ_JBOFLP010000340.1, from coordinate 5,513 downwards.
TGCACCATCGCGTCATCGGGCAGAATGAAGCAGTTACAGCTGTAGCTGATGCGATTCAGCGATCGCGTGCTGGTTTAGCCGATCCGAATCGTCCGATTGCTAGTTTTATCTTCCTCGGTCCTACGGGCGTAGGCAAGACCGAACTCGCCAAGGCTTTAGCCGCTTATCTCTTCGACACCGAAGAGGCGTTGGTACGGATCGATATGTCGGAGTACATGGAGAAACACGCCGTATCGCGTTTAATTGGTGCGCCTCCTGGTTACGTGGGTTATGACGAAGGGGGACAACTGACTGAAGCGATTCGCCGTCGTCCGTATTCTGTCGTGCTATTTGACGAAATTGAAAAAGCACACCCAGATGTGTTCAACGTCATGCTGCAAATTTTGGATGACGGTAGGGTGACTGATGCTCAAGGTCATACGGTGGATTTCAAGAATACCATTGTAATTATGACCAGCAACATCGGTTCGCAATACATTTTAGATATTGCCGGAGATGACTCGCGCTATGATGAAATGCGCAGTCGGGTGATGGAAGCGATGCGTAATAGTTTCCGTCCAGAATTCCTCAACCGAATTGACGAGATCATTATTTTCCACGCCCTACAATTGCAAGAATTGCGGCAGATTGTCAAGTTGCAAATTCAGCGATTGGAAAAAAGACTGGGCGATCGCAAGATGTCGTTGCGTCTTTCTGAAGCTGCTTTAGATTTCTTGGCAGAAGTAGGTTACGATCCCGTATTTGGTGCGCGTCCTTTAAAACGGGCAATTCAGCGGGAATTGGAAACGCAAATTGCTAAGTCAATTCTGCGGAATGAATTCAACGACGGCGACACGATCTTTGTTGATGTGGAAAACGAACGCCTTGCTTTCAAGCGTTTGCCCGTGGAGATATTGACAACACAATCTAATTAATTAATAGGTGGGCAAATGCCCACCTATTTTTTTATAAATTCAGGATTTACGCACTTGAAGTTTCAGACCTCGACGATCCCTCCTAGCCTCCCTTAAAAAGGGAGGAATAAAGCCCCCTTTTTAAGGGGGTTGGGGGATCGGAGAACTGCGTTATTTGCGAAGAGGTCCCCCTAGCCCCCCGATGAATTGGGGGGAACAAGAGAAAGTAGCACATTGCATTACATTGTGAATTTATCCCTATTTGGCGATCGCCATCAGCCATCAGATGTGGCATAGTGAATGATGGCAAGAAAGCGAATCGGTAACTCGATCAGTTTTTCAGGACCATGAGGAATATCACCGCGAAAAGTCAATGCGTCACCAGGTTCTAGCAAGTAAGTTGATTGTCCGTGACGGTATTCAAGCTTTCCTTCCAGCATATAGATAAACTCAACCCCAGGATGCTCGAAGGTGGGAAACACCTCTGAAGCGTCATCCATAGCGATCAGAAAAGGCTCAAATAGTTTTGTCGAACCGCGATCGTATGCCAGCAATTGATAGGTATGTCCTCGCTTTGTGCCGCGACGTACAACTTCCATCCCTTCACCTTTCTTCACATGCTGGGCGCTGCCTGTGGGTACGTCGTAATTGCGAAAGAAGGCTGACAGGGAAATGCCCAAAGCACGGGCAATTTTCGTCAATGTTTCCAAACTTGTAGCAGTTTGAGCGTTTTCAATCTTGGACAACATCCCCCGTGAAATTCCCGTCTGTTCCGAAATTTCGGCAATGGTGAGTCCGAGTTTTTGGCGCATTTCTCGAATCGTACTGCCAATGTAGCGTTCTAGCGGATCGACGGCTGGTACTTCAGCTCGTCGCTCTAGACCATTTGCTGTGGCATCTGTCATGCGCTTACCTCACAGTATAGGAGCAGTATAGAGAAACGGCGCTGACTACCATTTCACCCTGCATCGTCTCGAATCATAGCAGGAAACTTTGTTGACACCCAGAAATCTTTGATGCATGATATTCAGCAAAGGTTCCTGTCAGGAAACTTAAGATGCCTTTAAATCTGCTGAAATTTGCGCTGGCGAAGCAGCATCCAGAACCCGCAATGTTCCGCCATCGCGATCGCCTCAAACCGAACTACGATGCTGTCATCATTGGTGCAGGTGGACATGGACTGGCAGCCGCTTATTATCTGGCGCGAGATTATGGCATGACCGATATTGCCGTGTTAGAAAAAGGTTATCTTGGCGGCGGGAATACGGGACGCAACACGACGATTATTCGCTCTAACTATCTCACCCCAGAAGGCGTAAAATTTTACGATGAATCGGTGCGACTGTGGCAAGATTTAGCGCAGGATTTCGATTTAAACTTGTTTTATTCCACGCGGGGACATTTCACGCTAGCTCATACTGACTCTGCGGTAAGAACGATGCGTTGGCGGGCTGAGGTGAACAAGCATTTCGGCATTGAGAGCGAATTAGTCGAGCCAGATGAAATTAAAAAAGCTTGCCCGCACATGGATTTGACGTGTGGTGGCAAAGCGCCAGTGATGGGCGCGCTGTATCACGCACCTGGGAGTATTGCTCGCCACGATGCCGTGGCGTGGGGTTACGGTCGCGGTGCAGATCGGCGAGGAGTCGAAATTCACCAGCAAACCGAAGTCCTGGGAATTAACGTTGAATCGGGCAAAGTGACAGGAGTACAGACCAGCAAAGGGACGATTTCTACACCACGAGTACTGTGTGCAGTTGCCGGATTTACACCGCGCCTCTTGCAAATGGTAGGACTGCGATCGCCCCTTTACGTGCATCCACTCCAAGCAATGGTAAGCGAACCAATGAAACCCTGGCTCGATCCAATTATTGTTTCGGGTAGCCTGCACGTTTATGTGAGTCAAACCGCACGCGGGGAGTTAGTGATGGGAGCATCTCTCGATCCTTACGAATTGCATTCCACGCGATCGACCCTAGATTTTGCGGAAGGGCTAGCAGCGCATATGCTCGAACTCTTTCCGTTTCTCTCTCACGTTAAGATCGTGCGGCAATGGGCGGGCATGGCAGATATGACTCCTGATTTTGCGCCAATTATGGGCAAAACTGCGATCGCGGGATTTTATCTCGATGCTGGGTGGGGAACTTGGGGTTTTAAAGCAACTCCGGTGTGTGGCAAAACGATGGCGTATACCGTGGCAAACGATCGCACTCACGAATTAATTGCAAAATTCTCCCTCGATCGCTTCAAAAATTATGCGTTGGTGGGTGAGAAGGGTGCAGCATCAGTAGGGCATTAACAATGAAAATGATGACCTGTCCGATTAACGGGACAAGACCGATTTCTGAGTTTATCTGTGGCGGGGAAGTTCGCTCCATGCCCGATCCGCAAACAGTAGATGACCAAAAGTGGGCAGAGTATGTATTTAACCGCACTGGCGTACCTGGAATTAAACAGGAATGGTGGTGTCATACGCCAAGTAATACCTGGTTTATTGCAGAGCGCAATACGCTGACTGATGAGGTTTTGCGTACTTATTTGTATCTATTTATCCGGTGAGGAGAATGTTGCATGAGGCAATACAGTTGGGATAAGATTCGATCCCCCCAACCCCCCTTAAAAAGGGGGGCATTGTTCCTCTCATCTCAGGATTGGTGGAGCGTTTGGCTCAGTCTTTTTAAGGAACTTTTAAAAATGAGAGCATTGTTCCCCCCTTTTGAAGGGGGGCTAGGGGGGATCTTCGCGGAGCGATCGCTTTTAACCCAACCTATTGCCCTATGAGCAATCGCCTACCACCTATTTCCGGTGAATGGATCGACCGCAGCCAGCGGATTGACTTTACCTTTGAAGGAAATTGCTTTTGGGGTTATGCCGGAGACACAATCGCCAGTGCGTTATGGGCTGCTGGACAACGAGTGCTGGGACGCAGTTTCAAATACCACCGTCCGCGCGGAATTTTGAGTTTGGCGAGTCACGACATTAATGCTCTGATGCAAAATGGGCAACGGCTCAACGTGAGAGCCGATGTTACGCCAATAGAGGCGGGAATGTCTTTGTATGCGGTGAATACGAATGGTGGGGTGATGGGCGATCGCCACAGCATTTTAGATTTTTTCTCCCCATTCCTCCCAGTCGGGTTTTATTACAAAGCCTTTCACAACAAAAGGCTATTTCCCTTCTGGGAACGGACGATCCGCAATCTGAGTGGATTGGGCAAAGTTGATGTTTCCACACCCCACATTCGCACGGCAAAGCAGTATGATTTCTGCGATGTGCTAGTTATTGGCGCAGGCGTGGCAGGACTTTCAGCAGCGTTAGCCGCAGCCGATGCAGGGGCAGATGTAGTGATTGTGGATGAGAATCCACGCGCAGGCGGTTCTGGTGGATGGTTGACGCAGACGCACGAACTCGTAGAAGCAGTTAAAAACTGCGATCGCATCCGGCTCTACACCGAAACAGTAGCTGCTGCGTATTACGCGGATAACTGGATTCCACTGGTCGATCGCGATGCCTTCGGCGGTTCGCGAAGCGACCATCGCCTGACTAAAATGCGGGCAAAAGCCGTCGTGATGGCAAATGGGGCATACGAACAGCCAGCCGTGTTTCGCAATAACGATTTACCAGGAGTGATGTTAGCTTCTGCTGCACAACGATTAATTTATCGCTATGCTGTCAAACCGATGCAGCGAGCCGTGGTATTAACGGCTAATAGTGACGGTTATCAAGCTGCTTTAGATTTAGCAAAACATGGTGTTGAGGTGAAGGCGATCGCAGATTTACGCCCAATCTACACGACTAACCCAACAACTCAAGCTTTACAAACGCTCGGTATTCCCATCTTCACCAGCCATTGTATTTACGAAGCCAGAACGAATCCGGCTCAAGATGGCGTTTCTAGTGCTATTCTTTGTCCGCTGGATGCCAACGGCACGCAGACAGAATTCAAACAAGCGATCGCCTGCGATGGGATTATTATGAGTGTCGGCTGGGCAGGTGCAGCAAATTTGCTCTATCAAGCAGGCGCGAAGATGCGCTTTGATGAAGACTTGCAGCAGTTCGTTCCCGAACGCTTACCTGCGGGTGTCTTTGCCTGCGGACGGGTGAATGGCGCGTACGAGTTCGATCGCAAGTTAGTTGATGGTCGTCGGGCTGGATTAGAGGCGGCTACTTTTCTGGGATTGACAGAAAAAGTCGAGATTGCTGTTGCACCTGGTTCAGAATCCCCCTCACATCCGTGGGCGATCGTGGAACATCCGGCAGGTAAGAACTTTGTCGATTTTGATGAAGATCTTCAGTTCAAAGATTTTCCCAACGCCATTCAGGAAGGATTTGACAATATTGAATTGCTGAAGCGATTTACCACCGTAGGCATGGGACCGAGCCAGGGCAAGCACTCCAACATGAATGCATTGCGAGTTTTAGCACGCATTACAGGTAAATCTCCTGGTGAAGTGGGTACGACAACAGCTCGACCGTTCTTTCATCCAGTTCCCTTATCGCACTTAGCCGGACGGGGCTTTACTCCAGAGCGCTATACTCCTTTGCATAGTCGTCATGCTGCTTTGGGCGCTGAGTTTATGCTAGCAGGAGCTTGGCGACGACCTGAATACTACACCCAAT